>NZ_JAJKFQ010000026.1:0-163777 GCF_020966635.1 Stieleria sp. JC731
GTTGTTACCGATGGAATCTCGATGCTCACTCCACCGCTTACATAAAACGATGCACCATCGATCGATTCAACTGAGTCAAGATTCAAATCACGACCGTCAATCGTAAACACCGCGTGATCAGCATCACGTAGATTCGACAGGTCAATATCCGGGCCAGAAGTGACAAAGTCCGTCGAATATCCGGACTCTAGTGCGCTCAAATCAACCGATCGTCCCGCTTCCACAAGCCCATGAGACAGACTCGTGATCGTGGATAAATCTATTGTCCCCAATGCGTCCACCGGGAAATAAACACCGCGAACCGTGGAGAGAGCACCAAGGTTTACAAGACCACCTTGGGTTGCGTGTAGTCGCGAGTACTCACCGTCACTATCACTTGTTGCATATCCTGCGTAGTCAACGAAGTTCTGCAGCGATGACAAGTCAACCTCGCTGCCTACTCCTTCTGCTTTTACCTGAACCGAACGTTGACGCAAGTCACCTGAATTGGGGTCGATGATCTCTGTCACCCTACCAAGGTCCAGCTTGCCACCTTGAAGCGACTCTAAAAACGCATCCCAATTCCGACCCGTACCATTATTTACTGACGTTAGGTTCGGAAAACTCAGTACACTTCCCGAACCGGTCACGCGCCAGTACACGTCGCCATAGGTGTTGCTTACCGTTGTTACCGATGGAATCTCGATGCTCACTCCACCGCTTACATAAAACGATGCACCATCGATCGATTCAACTGAGTCAAGATTCAAATCACGACCGTCAATCGTAAACACCGCGTGATCAGCATCATGTAGATTCGACAGGTCAATATCCGGGCCAGAAGTGACAAAGTCCGTCGAATATCCGGACTCGAGTGCGCTCAAATTAACCGATCGCCCCGCTTCCACAAGCCCATGAGACAGACTCGTGATCGTGGATAAATCTATCGTCCCGGTTGAGTCCACCGGAAAGTAGACACCACGAACAATTGAAAGCTCGCTCAGTTTTATATGCCCTCCTAGGGTCGCATGTAGTCGCGAGTACTCACCGTCACTATCACTTGTTGCATATCCTGCGTAGTCAACGAAATTCTGCAGCGATGACAAGTCAACCTCGCTGCCTACTCCTTCTGCTTTGACCTGAACCGAACGTTGACGCAAGTCACCTGAATTGGGATCGATGATCTCTGTCACTGCACCAAGATCTAACTTTCCACCCTGGAAAGACTCTAAAAACGTATCCCAGTTACGCCCCGTACCGTTGTTGATCGTTTTCAAGTCTGGAAAGCTTAGAACGCTTCCTGCCCCCGTGGCACGCCAGTACATATCGCCAAAGGTGTTACTGACGGTTGTCACTGATCCAACGGTCAGCATCCCATTCGAACTAGCGACAAAGTTCGCACCATCAATTGCCGTCGCTGCGTTCGCTACAAATTCGGAATTTGCACCTTCAACTACCAATGTAGATCCAGGCGCAATAGCAAAGCCTTCAGTGAACAAGCGTGCATTTTCGATTTGAAGATCACTATTGAGATCAATTGAACGCACCGAATGTGTGCCTGACCGAATCTCAATTGCTTCGTTACCAGCGTCGATTGATACATCGTCGGATGCTGTAGGCAAGCGATCGGATGACCAATTCAATGAGTTACTCCAGCGAAGGTCCCCACCACCGCCATCCCACGAAATCGCTGCGAGCATATTTCGGTCTTCGAGCGATTCAGCCAACAACCGCCGAAGTTTTCGAAGTCGTGATTTGGCTTTTGCTTTCTTAACCTTTTGACCACCGATCAAACGCATCGCAGTATCCCTCCGTTCAGCAAGAACACGCCCCAAGCAGCCAGGATGGTACCACACCTAGCGTGGGGAGTGTGAACGCAAGAAACTCGGTAGTTCTTATCAACAAGAACCGAGCGAGAACACACCGTTTCCCATTGACGTAGGGGCTGCAGCTGCGCCTTAGCTGTGATTTTGCAGCGCGAAAAATGGGATGTCTAGCAAAGCGAAGTTTTGGAGACTCGCGTGAAACAAAGGAGCATCCGTCGCTAATGCGGCGGGTCGCTTTACCAAGAAAAGCCTCTGCCTTAAGGCCGTTCCCAACTGATCGGGGCGAGGTAGATTCCGCGTGGGTCGCGGCCTCGCCATTGGTAGGCGACTAGATAATCTTGGCCGTCGTGACTGACGATCTCTGGGGCTAATCGCTTCAGCGGGTCCCTTGGTGCCAAACGCGCGATCGGCGGCCCTTCCCACCGCAGCGGATCCGTCGATGCAAACACTTCCAGCTGCTCAAACCGATAGTAGGTACCGCTGCGTTTGATCACAAAAGGACTTTCCGCGTAGACGAAAGTGTAACCTTCCGCTGGCGGAGTAATTGGCGGGATCTCGATCGCATCATCACTCCATGGCCCTTCCAACTTCGACGCCGTTCGCGCTCGTATCGTATGGTCCCTGGTGGCTGGGTTGATACCCTTTTCTGGTGACGTGTAGTAGGCAATCCATTTTCCGGACGCTTCACGATCATCAAGAATGCAGACGTCTCGTCCCATTGGAAAGATTGCCTTCTTGCCGACCGGTGAAAACGTCAAACCGTCTTCGCTGGTTAAGAGGTGCCCGCCTCGACTGTTATAAAACAAGTAGTGCTTGCCTGCATCTTTGACGTAAAAAGGCGCCTGCACAGTGCCTTCGGCGTGATCTAAGTCAGCTTGCGATGACAGGAAGATTCCTTCTGGATCCCAGTTGTCTTTCGTGAGCGAATCACTCGACCAACGGTACAGCAAACGTGTTCCACCAGGGTGCGTCGTATGGCGGATACAAGAGATCAGTTGCCATCGTCCGTCATCAGCTTGGAAGACTGTGAAATCCACGGGTTCCGCCTTCTCCGAAGCCCACTTCTCCAGCGGAGGACGGCCAACCAACTTGATCCAGTCGCCTTGGATCTTCGGCACTAAAAAACTTTTCGCAGGATCATCTCCTTCGGTTGAACTTTCGGAAGTCCCGCGAGCACGCTGAACATCTTCCTGCGCAGCAACCTCGATGCCTGAGCAAATACACAATGCGACCACAATGGCCAGTCGCCACGGGAGTCTTGATTGACATTTCAGATCATTCATCGATTCGACTGTGCAGGCTAGATTTACGGGGAAAAGGAAGACACCAAACAGGTTTATCATAATCCGTTCTTGCTTTCCAAATTTAAAAGCTCAACCGCAGTTTGATTTCGGTCCAGTGATTACTCGTCTCCTGCGGGAGCTGTTCGCAGCGAATTGTTCCAGCGCGACCATGACGACCAATTGCCATCTCGATCACATTGCCTGACTCGAGCCGCGTAGACTTTGTCAGGCTGAAGGCTTTTCATACCGAGATGGCTTCCCGAAAATTTTCCACGCGATGAATCGACGCGAACTTCTAACCCTTGGCCCTCGATCAATCCGGAACTCCAAACCACGTCAACGCCTCTCGTATCGGTTGCAAGCTGAAGCTCCCATCCGGATTGGATATCGTTGTCATCTGCGTCAGCGAACTCTGTTTTCCATACGGTCGGGTTCGGCGGCGACTTTGCGAGCCCGATCGGCGAGGTACTGATAACGAAGTCGTCAAAAAAACGTTCTTGTTCAACAGGACTTCCGGAGTTCCAGTAATTCTCAAGAAACACCGCATTGATACCGTACTCGCCATAGCTGTAAACCCAGTTCAGATTTTCATGGCTGGCTTCAACTTGCCCATCAATGTAGAGCCGAAAGATCCCGTCAGATTTACCTGGAGTATTAAGTCTGACGTAGCCCTCCACGCAAACCCAGCGGCCCGTTTCCGCCGAATCAAAAACACGAGTCTTCCCTTGCTTGAGCCCGAGCCATTTGAAGTTATCGAAGTCGTTGTACCTGTGGGTGACGACTTGCGAATTTGAGTTCACACCGCGAACGGGATCAATCGCCAAGTTTCGTTGGTGTCCGCCCCAAATATGCGCAATCATCGCTTGCGACCAATCGCTTCCTGCAAAGCATGTTGCTCGACTTAGCTTCGCAGGGTTACCGACCCATCCGTTCTGATGTTTGACATAGTGACGCCAATAGACCTCACGAAAATCCTCACCTTTGCGGACAGCGTGCCCACCATAGTCCATCGGATTGCGACCAAAGGTCTGCTTCAGCCCACCGGCTCCGACTTCGCCTTTCTGAAATCGAGCTCGAACGCTGTAGCCAGAATGACCGAGAGACTCGGCGTCCGTTACTGCAAAGTCACCACCATCATCGCCAACTTCCAAGTACTTGGACGTCAGTGGCTTCGAAACGTCAAAGTCGTCACACCAGATGACATTTGGATCCCGATCCCAACCTTGGTTCTCCGACAGTTCGACTGTATCGATCCGTGGTGCGTTCGGTGGTGATCCGCTAGCGCACTCAGTGACGAAAGCCAGTGACGCAAGAGAAAAAAGAACGGTGAATTTCATACGGCTGTCCAACGACATTGGAACGTTCAGGCGACAGGAAATCCGGCAAGTGGCTGGGCAACCAAACTGGGCAACCAAACTGGGCAACCAAACTGGGCAACCCAAATTGTAGCGTCCGAACTCTCCAACGTGGCTTCTGAGCGATGATAGACCAAACCGCGAGTATGCCTGCTTCGCCATCCAGTTGCGGACCAATGAGCTGACAGCGATCTGGTTGCTAGAAGAACAGAAAGAATTTAAACACGGAGTAACCGAGGGCACAGAGTTCATAGCTGACGATCAGCCACCTGATATCACCACATTGAACGGGAACTGCAAATGATTTCCCGACCGCTCCAAACAAAAGCTCTGTGTCCACTGTGCCTCTGTGCTTAAAACTGCCCAGATTCCCCTCTGCTACTCACCGATTGCAGTTTCCTTTCCAGGACCAGCACCCTTGCGACGCTGCATCAGTCAGATGAAGCCCTAAATTCGCCTCGGCAGCGGTGATGACCAACGACAATGACATGTACTCCCCATGCTGCCTTTGCGATGCAGATCTTGCCTTCGAAGCGCTTTTTGCATTCAGTGACTAAGTTTGCCAAGTTTGCAGAAACAGTCATATGGTCACTCACACTTAAGCGCAGAACGAGCGAACACGGAAGGTAAAATGAAAGATGCAGCCATTTGCTCGTCCCACCTGTGTACTGCCATCAGTTCAATCCAATCAAGCTCTTCGATAGAATCGATTGCCCCCGCTTCGAACCAGCCACTGAAAGCCGAGTCGGTTTTCCGAGTCGGTTCTCTTCCTGCGTCAAATGTTTGATGACCAGCAGGGCATCGTTTTGTGCAACAACATCATCCCCCGAGACGTCAAAACGAACTCGATCAGAATCCGACACAGTAATTTTCGAATGTGAAGCAAGATGATTCAGTATTAGCAAGACATCTAGAGGAGTAGTGTCTGTGTCGCCAGAGCCATCAAAAAAGTCAAGAGACTTTCGATTGATCGTGACTTGTGAATCCAATTGTGTCGCCGCGAAGAAAAGAACTCGATCATCTGCCGATTCAAGGATTGGCCAGTATCTTTCCAGCCATCCCCTAATTTGGACAGCAACTATCCACAGGTCTGATCAACGCGACTTGATGAAAGTAGCGTTTCACTGGGCGAGGCCAAGATAAACCCTCGAAAGCGGGCATTGGCACGGCGCGTGCTTGCAGCTGCGGGCGTCAAGCACATCAAAACGAAGCAAACCGCGGCGGCTGGGCGGTAAGACAGAAAGTCAACAGAAATGCAGACTTTGCTGGCGGCTGAGGACAATGAATTCCACTCCTTATCTCGTCCGTCGTCTTTTCATTAAGACTGTTCCGCTTTGCCCTGCGGCCGAGATATGATGAAATCGATCCCTTTTCTAAAGTCATCACGCAAGCGAACTCGCAAAACAGGCAAGCGAGTCTTTCGTAGGAATTTGTCTACGGAGCGGCTTGAAAATCGTGCCCTACTAGCGGGAATCGTTTGGTCCGAAGGCCCGACACTACTGGAGCCTAGAGCGGAAGCCGTTGCGGTACAAACGGGTACCGATCGAACCTACTTACTTGGAGGAGGACTCAGTACAGTCGAAGTCCTTTCGAGTGCGACCGATCACTGGATCGCGGCACAGGGTTCCCCTAAGAACCCGACTGGCCCCGCTGCCACGTTTGTCGGCGGCAACGTTCTTGTTTTTGGTGGTCGATACGGCGATCAGGCGACCGAAGAAGCCTTCGACTACGACTATCTTGCCGGTGATAGCGAAGACATCGCAAACTTGCCAACTCCGCGGTATGACCACGCATTTGCGACCGATGGCCTAGGAGGCGCATTCGCGATCGGTGGCATCGAACGCTCCGGTGAACCGGTATTTGACATCGTCGAACGCTACGATTTGGCAGCAGACACTTGGACAGAAACGGCTCCTTTGCCTGAGCCACGAGTCAATGCGGTTGCAACCTATGATGGCAACGGCCACATCCTAGTCTTCGGCGGTTCGAGCGATGAAGCGGGCACAGCGCTGCAGTCCTCCGTTATTTCGTATGACGTCACGTCCGACCAGTGGACCACGCGAACATCGATGCCGGTCCCAACGACCGAAAGCGCGATCGCGGTAGATTCCGACGGGGTGATTTATCTGGTCGGAGGAAAGGATGCATCGGGTCCGACGGGAATCGTCCAAGTCTACGATCCACTCTCCAATTCCTGGAGCACTGAAACTGCGCTTCCGGCCCCGATCTACTCGGCAGCCGCCATGGTGGATTCGGATGACCGGCTCAATGTTATCGGCGGCTATTCTGATGACGGAACGACTCTCGGCGATACCTGGCGATCCCAACCGTTGCACCTGCCTGATGAAGTTCCCGTCATCACCACTCATGCGAAAACGTTCGGAGCTGCAGACCAAAGCTACGTCTACGACGTGAACGCCACAGGCAATCCCCCGCCAACCTACGCGCTGGTCTCTGCACCTGCAGGAATGAGCATTGATGGTCAAACGGGAATAATCACCTGGGCGCCGACCGATGCTCAGGTCGGAACACAATCCGTGATCGTTAGAGCGGAAAACCGAGCTGGCAGTTTCGACCAATCCTACGACATCAATGTGGCAGGCGATACAACAGCCCCGACGGTGCCGCAAAGTTTCCAAGTCACCAATGTTTCCGAAACAACAGCGGATCTTACTTGGGACGCGTCGTTCGATGCAAAAGGCGTCGACCACTACACAATCTATGTCGGGTACCGGTGCGGCTGGCGTGGTCGCAATACCTGCTACCGCGTCTTCGAAGATAACGTCATCGGAACCGGAATGACGCTTGCCGATCTAACCGGTTCATACAAACTGCGAGTCGCCGCATTTGATGCTGCCGGGAACAAATCCGGACTTTCAAGTCTAGTTGCCTTTAGCATGCAGACGCCTCCGCGATTGCTAAAGTACGATGTTCCAGGCTATCGAACCGCAGCCGATGCGACTGCCAACTTCGAGATGCGAACGCGGATCTATACGTCCGGCAATCCAGCCCCAACAATGCGTCTGGTGTCTGGACCAGAGAATCTTACTTTCGATCCCGCGACGGGACTGGTCAGTTGGACGCCGACTGCGACGCAACTTGGAACACATGAAGCGATCATCGAAGCAACAAATGAAGTCTCGACCGTTTCGTTGTCTCTGCCGATTACGGTAACAGCTGACTTGCCCGTTCTGAGCTTTTCAGCGTCTCCCGCTAGTGGTGTTGGTAGCATCGTCCCCAGAGAACCTGTCGTCATAACAACATTCGATGCCAGCAGAACGCCGTCAACATTCGAGATTCTGTCAGGGTCGACCGGTGCTGTGATTGACCCGCTAACCGGAGCCATCACCTGGACTCCGGAGTATGGAGACGTCGGCGTCACATCCATTGAAGTAAAGGCAACCAACGCCGCCGGTTCAACGATCAGCAATGCGTTGGTACATACTTCCTTCGTTTCGGAACCGACGAGTATCACCATTGCGGGCGATATGACGTTAGAGCCAACGGTGAGTTGGAATGCCCCGTCCGCAGGCGCCGTCGAGGAGATCGCAGGCTACAAAATTTTGCTCTATCGCCGCTACCGCTGGGGGCGTGCTTGGCGAACCGAACAAATAACAATTGACTCTGCAGGCACTTCAACGACAGCAGCTTTAACCGGAATGAAAGAGAATGTTCCGTATAAAGTTTATGTAACGCCATACGACGCTTTGGGCAACAATGGCATTCGAAGCAGCGAAGCTATCACGTTTTCTTATACGCCATCACTTCCTCGTCTGACGTACTCCATTGCCGGGTTCAATGATACGACATCAGTCGTGGCGCTACAGCCGATGACCATTCAGATCAGTGATATTAACCCAATGTCGGTGGGAACAACCTTTGAACTGGTGGCGGGCCCTTCCGGGCTTGCCGTTGACCGAACCACTGGGTTGGTCAACTGGACACCTGACCTCAGTGCATCGGGAACCACCATTAACGCGACAATTCGCGCTACGAACACGCTGGGCTCGCGAACCATCACCATTCCGGTCAACGTGCTCTTTTCTGGCTCGGTACTCAACCTGAGTGCTGTCCGTGACGGGAACACCGTGCATGCCTCATGGGATCCTCCGTCAACAAACGCGGATCCGGTAGCCTCGTACCGAATCACCAGATACTACCGCTGGAGCAGTCGTCGGCGATCAGTGACGTGGACGGTTCCCGCGACAACCACTTCGTTAGATTTCTCGCTGTATCCGACGGGTGCGGTTTGGCACACAGGGATGAGTGTCACGCCAATCCGAGCTGATGGCGCAGCAGGAATCGGCGTCAAAGTTTCATACATATGATCGAGCCGTTTCACTCCTCGCAACACGAAGTCATCCTGCCAAAATCTTATCCGATAAAAATTTCAGAACACCGCCGCTAAACAAACAATCTACCTGACACATTTCAAATGACTTTTCGCGTTCTATCCCTCGGAATTGCAATTCTGGGATCCTTCATTGCAAATGATTCGACCGCTGACGTGGTATTCAGTACTTTCGGTGAAGGTTCCCAATATGGAAACGACGGAGTTGTCGTTGGTGGCCCTTCATCGACCTTTTATGATCGATATGCCGAGCAGTTCTTCCTTGACGAAACAGGTTCAGATTACCTCCTCGAGACAGTCACGTTTGCTGTCCTTGGAGACACACCGAATATGAACGCGATTGTTTCAATTCTTGAAGACAATGGTGATTTCCCTGACACCTCTGCGGGGATTGTCGCCCAAATCGAAGTCGACCTTCCATTGAATGAAATTAGCAATCAGGCGATCGTCGTAGCGGACTTCAATGAACCGACCGCATTTTTCAGCGACATTGGTCTGCTTTCCAAGGGGCAGTCCTACTGGTTGACGATCGAAGCGAAAGGCTCAGACGAGTTTATGTGGGCAGACACGACAGACTTCTCCAAAGAAGGCTTTCAAGGTGTCAGTCAGGACGGTGGCCCCTGGCAGGTTCTATTCCGCGACGCCTCGGGACCGTTTCCATTGGCTGCCTATTCCATCAGCGGAGTAACGGTCATCCCAGAGCCAAGTGGAGCACTCGCAATCTTTCTGGGTGTCGCGATGTTTTCTTGCCGTCGCCATCGCCGTCGATGCCCCCGACAACGCGAGCTGAAGGTCGATAAATACTATTCGGAATAACTTCACGAAACGAAGATTTCGGTGGCGTACACGCGGGCACCTTTCCACTCACAACGGTGAGGACAAATTTGAACAGGATGAGCCGAAAGGCGTCATCCCTTCAGTGCACCGAAAACTAGACGAGCCAAGATGAGACACCGTCGCACCAGATTGTATCGTTTTGAAACGATGGAAAACCGTCTGCTTCTGTCCGCTGATGCGGGACACAATTTTCTGCTTCCAGCTGATGTGAATAATGATCACCTCGTAAAACCAACCGATGCGCTAGCGGTCATTAACCAGCTATCTCAAGAAGAAGTCAAGCAGGAACAGAACGTCTCAAGCGATGTAAGAACCGCTGACCAAAGCATTCTGGAAATGTTCTATGACGTCAACGACGATGGAATGGTTTCTCCCAGCGACGCCTTAGCAATCATTAACCAATTGGCAAACGATTTCGGGTCCGAACATTCGAGCACACTGTTGTCGAGCGAACTCGGATTTCAAGCACGTGCGGAATTGGAACGACGCGATAGCGGATCGGTAACATTTGAAGTTCGAATTGTCGGTGCACCTGCAGGTGCGCAATACGACGTGATGATTGCCGAGGAACCTCTGGGAACAATGCGAATCAATTCGCGAGGTCAAGGCGAGTTTGAAAGAACGTACGCTGCAACGGACGTACCTGCCGCATTGCTAGCCGCAGACACATCAACAAGTATCTCGATAGGCGATCTGGTTTCGAGCCCTCTTGGTGAGCTTGCCCAGATGGAGTGGTCCAGCGATACAGCTGTGAACGATTCTCATGAAGAAACCGAGGATGAACCAGAGCATCGACATGGCCACCGTGAAGATCAGTTTGAGGATGAACTCGAACACGACGATGACTCCGGGTCCGATTCAGTTCAAAACCATTTGTCATCCCGTTTGGAGATCGAATTCAATCTGTCGCTGTCGGAAAAGTTAGAGCTGCACGTGCAAGGTGGACCGGAAAACGACTTACTGGACGTTACCGTGAGCGGCAATACGATCGGCCAGCTCGCTACCAATGCTTTCGGGAATGGTGAACTTGAACTAGAATTTGATGATGAAAATGCCCCCTTGCCGGAAGTACTTTCGAACGTGAGCGACTTGACCAGCATCACTATCGAAAATGTTTTCGAAGGAACGCTTGGCGAGTTACGATCTCGCTAAATCGGGCGGCGTGAGAGATTGAAATACCTGAGACGTTGGTTAAGACAAGCGTTTGCCAATGTTCATTGGACTGACATGCGAGGTAACCGCATGCAACGTAAAAACAGATAACGTACAGATAGATACTGTACCGACGATCTCGAATGAGCCCCATGTTTAGCAAGCGACGACTTCCTAATCATTCACCACGCAGTACTTGGCGCCGCAAACTGCGGTTGGAGTCGTTATGCGCGAGGGTCGTTTTCGATGGGGCCGGGTTAGGCGTTTCAGATCCTCTTCCTTGGTTCGATCCAGGAACATTGACGTTTAGTTATGCCCCTGACGGTACGGAAGTCGCCGGCCAACAAAATAGCCTGTTTGCGACACTCGCTGGTCTAGCAACCGAATCGGTTTGGAAGCAGGAATTCGAATCTGCGTTCGCAGCCTGGCTTGATCCATTGGGAGCACATTTGTCGGAGTCTGCTGATTCGGGTGAGTCATTCGGGATAGCCGGCCGAACTCAGGGTGATACACGATTTGGCGATATTCGCATCGCCGCGGTTCCTCTTTCTAACAGTGTGTTAGCGACTTCGGTTCCGCACAGCGCGATCGCTCAAGGAACATGGGCGGGAGACATCCTGCTCAATTCCGATGCTCAGTGGGATAACTTGGAAACCCTTTTCACCGTTGTTCTTCATGAGATGGGACACGTCTTAGGGCTTCCTCATAGCTCAGATCCTGACTCTGTCATGTTCCGCCATGGTATTCAAAATGTGTCCGCGCCCTCACAAGCCGATATCGATTGGCTGCGCGATCTATATGCCGGCGTCAAATTTGAAGACGCTGAAGGCAACGAGACCGACTCAGAAGCGTCCACGGTAACCTTCACTGATACGACAGGTGCCTTCGATCCGTCGTCTGCAATTGTTCTGGCCCCAGCGGTCAGTTCCGCTATCCGATACTCGGCCAACGGAAACGTCGTCGACTTAGAGACGCCTGTGGTATTTCGGCTCGCCCCCACACCGAACCCGGCAAAGGATTTAGAGAATCTGACAATTACGCTACATCCGACTTCCAAGAGTCGTCTAGTCGCTGACATCAAAGTGCTTGATGCTTCAGGCCGAACGGTGGAATCACAAGTATTGCATCATAGCCACGGCGATGTTGTTGTTCAGGCACAAGGTATCGAGGATGACCAACCCTACTATATTGTGGTAAATCAGTCGCAGACAATTCATGATGTTGCAACAGGTGGTGCATTTGAATTGATCGTGGACCTGTCACCTGAATTGCGGCGCTCTCGCCATGCGGGCGATGTCGAACTTGATCACGAGACACCTATTCTAGAGCAGTCATTTAGCGTGCCTACACCACGTTTATTGCACGTCCATCTTGTCTCCGAAGGAAATATTAATCTCGACAATTCGATCGTCGCACAATTGGTCGATCACACAGATCAAGTTCTCTCACAAACATGGGTTAATTCAGGTGAATCACGATCGGCGCCACTAACTTTTTTGCCAGCCGGCGACTACCGAATCCGATTTATTCACGTTGGTGGAGACTCTGAATCCTCGTCGGTAGCGGCGAGTGTCTATTTGGATGATTTGTCACTCGACGTCGGCCCCCCAGTCGTCGATCCAACTGGAACCCCGTATCTTCCATGCGATGAACCGGGCGCCGATCCTCTCTATTGCTATTCCTACGGTCCGGTTTCAACCTATCCGCCCTATCAGCCCATTGATCCGGTCTCCTTCTACCCTGAAAGCTATCCTTGGTGGTACGAATACGACTTTGCTTGCAGCGACTATGCCGGGCAAGACCTAGAGAATGCCCAGACGCAAGATCCACTATGGTGGGAGTTTTATCTGGGGCAGTGTGCAGACCCCGGGATGCCGCCAAGCCAACAACCCACGCTACCCACCGATCCTGGCAACGATCCAAGTAACTCCGGTTCGACAAATGGTGCTACAACCGGATCAGGCCCGACCGAAAATGGGACACCAATTCAACAAGGTAGCCCACTGCAGAACTCTGTTTATCCCTTTGACGTCTCAGGTGACAACGTTGTTTCACCCTCCGATGCTCTTCTAGTGATCAATGAAATCTCACTTCACGGATCAAGGAACGCCGAAGTCATCAATGCCTTCACCAGCTACTATGTTGACGTCAATGGCGATCTCTTCATCACGCCGATTGATGCACTACTGATCATAAATTCTTTGGCCAGACAACTTAATTTGCCCGAAGGTGAATCGGCACCGCTCAGTCGAACGCAAGCTGATCTTTCTATCGGGTTGAACCAGAACCTCGACGTCGCGATCGGTCAGCTTTTTTGATTCAGGACTGTTTATCTTAAGGTCGATTGCTATTGGCGTGAATTAGCATCGAAATCTCGATCATCGGTCGGAACCTTCGGTCGTTTTTCAGCGGCTCGAGGTCTGGATCATTTCGGGCTAGAAGCACAATCGCGATATCCGATTTGAGCGACTTTGAAAGCCATGAAAAAGCGCGATCGACATTCACTTCACGGTCCAAATGCTGGCTCGTGAGAGCAAAGATGCCCGCAATTTGCAACTCTTCTCGTGCACCAATTTCTATCAACGTCGCAGCGTGGGCATCCTCCATGGCCAGTTTTGTTTGGCCCTGTCGGGCGTAGAGAATCCCGCGTGATGTAATCGCTGACGCTAGGTTCGGGCGATGATGGATTAGCTGTGTCAACGTACCAATCGCATTTTCTGGTTGATCGAGAATTGCAGAATAGACATGTGCCGCGTTCATTGAAGCCTCAGCATTCGAACCATCAATTCGCAGCGCCGCTTCGAAGTCGTCTAACGCCCCCTGGGGATCGTTGCCCAACCTTGACACGCCTCTAGAATTCCAATCATTCGCATCGCGAGGTGGAACACTCCTCGCTAAGTGCCGATCCACCTTTGCCAATTCGATTTCCCCCAGCTCATCGAGCACTTTGGCACGCATCAAATAAATCCGTGTCCTGACATTTCCGTCGTCAATTAGCCGATTCAAATCCTGACGAGCTTCCTCTAGCTTTCCCATCCGATCATAGGCAGCGGCACGGTTGAATCTCGGCACCATCATTCCAGGGTTCATCGATAGACAGGCTGAAAAATCGGCAACCGCGCGTGTCAAATCACCTATTTTCATTTGGTGAATTCCGCGGTTCAATAGAATTGCGACTGAATCGGGCCGCAAGCGATTTGCGATATCGAAGCGGGAAATAGCGGCGGCGTCATTGCCAAGACGCGAATACGCAAACGCGAGGTTTACCCAGTAACTCACATTTGTGGGTTGTCTTTGAAGTTGTCGTTCAGTCAACCTAATCCATTGCTCAGCATCTGCTGACTTGCTTGCCCATGTGGTCGCAAGCCGCATGTCTTCCTTCCAATTATCAGGCAGAGCGATTCGGACTCTAGTTTCCTCGGTGTCTCCAGACAACATGTCGAATTGCAATTTAGCCAGCGGTGCGAGACCATAATCTAGCTGAGTTGCAAGTTGATTTAGCGACTTCGCACGTTCAAGCATTCGACCAGATAGTTCGGATGAACTCTGCCGAGCGACATGAAAGCTCGCGTCTGCCATTTGAAATGCAAGCAGTCCAAGATCCCGTCGAAGCTTTAACCGAGCCTCCGCACTAAGTCCTTGAACTTCGACATTGGCGTCCCAATTCGTTTCTCGGGCATGCCAAGCATCTAACAACTGGTTTCCTTGCTCAAGCCCGTTGAGCAAAAGTTCGGATTCTCGTCCTGGAGAAGTCAAATTGATGGTGACCAGCGGAAGCTCTCGATCCAATTCTGCAACTTTTGCTTCCAGACTCATCTTGGCGATCCTGCCGGAGCGTTGCCAAAGCATGATCAATGCCGCCAAAAGCAAAATGGCGGCCAATGTCGCGACGGTAGAAGTAGAATAAATGACAGGATGCCGTCGCGTCAGTTTTTGAATCCGTTCGGCAGTCGATCGCTCCGGCGCGTACTTCAGTTTTTGATTCTTCTGATGGGCCTGCAAATCTTCGAGTAACTCTCCCGCATTCTGATAACGACCGCTTGGCTTAGCGACCAAACAATGAAAAACGATCGATTCCAGTCCCGGAGATACATTGGCATTGAACTTGCGAATTGACGGTGGAGCAGTCTCACGTTCCTTTGCCAGAAATTGCAAACTGATTTCTTTCTCGAAGGTTGGTGACCGAAATGGCAAATGCCCTGTCAACAACTCGTACAGAATGACTCCCATTGAAAAGACATCGTCACTGAAATCGGCTTCCGCGCCAGACTCAAGAGACTGCAACTGTTGCGGCGACATGTACGGCAATGTCCCGCCAACAATGCGAGACCTACTTTCCAACTTCGAAACCGCGAGGTTAAAGTCCAGAAGGACCGGGTTCCCGTCGTTGGTTACAAGGATGTTTGCCGGTTTGAGATCGCGATGGACGATACCACGTTGGTGTGCGTAAGCGAGCCCATCGACCGCCTCCGTTACCAAGCTAACCAGCGCGTCAACATAGGTTAGCCCAAGATAGCGTCTCAGCTCATCGTTGGGTCCATATTCGGTCGCCTCCGGCCAACTTCGTTTCGCATCAGTTTCGGAACTGACATCCCGTGTTGAATGGTTCAATTCTTGGATCGAACGAATTGTTGAATAGCGTTTTTCTAAAATGGTCGAAACCAACTCTTGAGCAACTCCGTTTTTCGAAGCCCACTCATTTCCGCACGTGGTTAGATCTGCCAGCGTGGTCGCTCCGAGATAAGGCATGCAAATACCAAAGAGATTTCCATCTCGATGGATCGAAAAGACGGGAACAATCGCAGAGTGCTGCAGTGACGCAAGCCGATCTGACTCACGGTTCGGAGACTGAGTTACTTTCAACACGACGTAGCGTTCCGCCAAGTCCGGCTGTCGCGCTAAAAAGACCTTCGAAAACGCGCCTTCTCCCAATTGAGAAACGATGCGATAACCGGCGAAAGTGTCTTGCACACGGGGAAAGTTATCTTTCGGAACTTGATTGAGACCTCTTTGCTCGAGCGTTTGAACTGAGCCTTGCAGCCTAAATCCGCTATCGGTTCCGACTGGCAATTCTGGCCAATGGCTTCCATCGACGCTATACCTTTCACCAACGGCGTTCTTTGAAATGTCGTCTCCACGTCGACGTCGCAACCGATACTCTTCAAACGCGACCTGCGTCCGCCAATGCAAGTCTTCGTAGACCTCTGGAAACTGGTCAATGTACTGCTGGGCTATCGGTACCAAACCTTCATTGAACCGATGCTCCAAATCGATACGGGACAACTCGGTTACGACCGAAGCATAGCTTTCTGCTTCTTTGTCGGGCACATAGTCGATCAAGGAAACAGGCCCTTCGTTCCGAGCAGTTTCGAAACGTTCCAACAGCAACTCAATTTCGTGTGTCGCGTCGGACGTGATGGAATAATGATTCTCGTTCACGGGAGATTCAGCACTTTTTGTAGTCGCTTCCGAAAGGTTTGCAATATTCTCTCAACGCTTCGCTGAGATACCGAAACTCGTTTTGAAATTTCCGCGATCTCATGTCCATCGATTCGTGCTCGGATCGTCTGCTGATGCGATTCCGGCAATGTTGACAACAGATCATCGATGGTCATGCGGAGGATTTCGATCGACGTTTCAGCAGCAGGGACCTCGGAGTTCGGAAACCGCTGTGTCTGGCTGACATCTCGTTTTCCGGCCCGGTGGTATTCGGCCACCATACGGACCTTATTTAGCGCTATGACCAACAACAATTTCCACAGCTCATCTCCCTCCGGAACGAGGTAGTGACCATCGTTGACTCGTCTGAAAAACGTACGAAATACCGACTGAACGATGTCCTCCGGGGCAATCCGAGGTGCAAGGTCGTCACCACTTGCTCGCTGCGCTACACCGAGCAACCTTTGCGCATAGCGTGCGTAGAGCGCAGTCGCAGCGTCTTCTTCACCCGCTTGGAAACGGACGAGAAGCGAGGAATCACTTGATGCTATCGGACGGGGATCGTTTTTCATTTCCGGACGCCTACTCTCGTCTTAAGGAGTGGGAAAACGCCACGCGACACGCCAAAAAAGTTCGGGAATCATGATTCCCCATGGCTGCCGTCTTTCCCATTAGAACAGACAGCCAGAAGTTCACGAACTGGTAAGGCTATGTCCTCAGTCGGCACCCGAAACACCCGAAACACCTGAAATATGATAGTCGACAAGAATTCGTCGCGGCCCCGACGAACACTGACAATTCGGAACCGATGGCTCGTAACGCGAATCCGCTGAGATCTCACCTCCGTTCGAATATGAAAATCCAGACTTTGAAGAGCATTGGCAAGGCTGCGCGCGGCACTGGTGCATCAATCAAGTTGTGTGTCTATCTGCCCACCAGCGCGAGGCTGCAAAGACTGAAAAGAAATTGAAACACAGAGTAACCGAGGGCGCGGAGTGCGTAGTCGATAGCAAGCCAACTGACCGGATCGCATTGAACTGCAAAGACCAAAATTTTTCCGAACGGAACCCAATGAAAAGCTCTGTGGCCTCGGTGCCTCTGTGTTTAAAGCCGTCTTCTCCTCGACGCCACCTACATCAAACGACTTTAAAATCGTTTTGAGAGTCGATGGCTATGTCCGACACGGCTGAAAAACGCGTTCGTGGTGCTCTGAATTTGAGTAGCGTGTGGTTGATTGCGGGTTAGCGATCGTTGCTCAATGAAGCGGAATCGTTTTTCTTCAATGCCGCAATCGTCTGCTGAAACTCCGCTGCTGTCATCGTGCCTTTCAAGATTGTCAATTCATCGACCAGACCGTAGAACATATTGGCGTACGAATAATTCGTAAACGTCCACTTCTTGTCGCTTTCTGCGTATTTCGTATTCGCCACCTCGAACTGGAAGCCCGTCGGAAGTCGGAACACTTCTGCGCGATTCTTGTCGACAACGACCGCAACAATCCCCTTTTGGACATCAACGGCGCACGCGATCTGATGCCAGCGTCCCGGGTACAACTTAAGATTCTTAAACGTATGAGTGACGCGTTGATTGTTTAGCTCGATGTGCACAGCGTTGCCCTGACCGACGCCGATGTTAAACCAACGAGAAGATGTGCCACCGCAAAGAATCGTTCGGTTGCGATCAGAAAACGCTTGTGCTTTGAATCGAATCGCAAACGTGAACGATTGGTAATTCTGGTCTGGCGTTGACGCAATAGCCCGAAACCCGGTCCCTCCGTGAGAACGGTCGTACTGCCCGTTCAGCACAAGCGATCCGTTGTAGAACTGCGTATTCTCTAAGTCGAATGCAGATCCGGTTCCGTTTAGTTCGTTGGCATTGCCATTAAACTCGTAGTGAGCGATGACATTCGGATGCCGATGATCGCTCGCCTTGGCGCCAACGTCGGAGGACACCTGCTCGCCAGGTTCGACCTTTCCATCAATCTCCACATGAAACAGCACGGCGTGCTTCCAATGCTGCTGGTTCAGCAAGTATACGTTCCCCGAAGTGACTTTCATGTCTCGAGGAGAGTCCTTCGCGGCTTCCGGCAGAGCATCAAGGTGATCGTCCAACGTTCCGGGACCGAGATCCTTGATTCGACAGGGAGCGTACGAATAAGCAAACTTTACTTTGCCTTCCGATTGAGTGAATTCAAGGTCCCACCCGTAAATGTCCGGAGTGGCCTTCCAGCGATGACCCGCGGGAAAGGTCTTTACGATTTCCTCGCTGTCAGCGAATGTGCCCTCGCCTGTATCAAGTACCCGATAAGTGATCTTGATTTTCTGAGGCAACTCCAAGCGGACAGGTCCAAAATCGGCGTCCTCTCCGGCCTTCACCGTCACCCGGCGACTTGCGCTGACATAGCCTTTGGCCATTAGACTAATGTAGTAGTCACCTTCGCTTACAGGCTCGGACTGGAGTGTTCCGTCCCGACCGACTTTCATCGTCATCGTCCTATACTTTCGGCCAACACCCTCGGAACCATTCGACGGCGTATTCGGCCGAGGAGTTCTGAGTGTGATACTGATTCTGGCGGCACGAGCATCGTCCGTCGCTTCCATCGACAAGTTTCCAGAAATGCGACCCTTGTCGGCCGCCGAGGCCTTGGACATCCTCACGATTCCTACATCGACAATGCCATTTTCGACTTGCGGGGCATCGTTCGGAATTGTGAAATCCAAAGGTTTGTAGTCGAAGTGCCGGAAGCCAATCGGAATGTTCAAATCACGGATCACTTCTACAAAGAATCCTTCTTCCACGATGATCATTTGCGATATGACAGTTTCCGGATCATCGTTTCCGTGCAGCTGTACCCGACCAACAATCAAGTGAGCGTCGCGGTTCGCGTCGCGATAGCGATCACGTTCCGCAATCGCGCGTTCCATGCGTTTCTGAAACGCCTTTTGCGCTGACGGATACCGCTTCAATGCGTCCATCGTTGGCATTTGTCCGATAGCGACGGCAGGCAAAATGGCTGCGAAAATCAATACGGCGCGAGCAAAGATGTAAAACTGGGGAATCATGGCGTTTGAAGTCCTGCCGAATAGTTGAAATGAGATCTCCACAGTTATCCCTGAACCGTTTTGCGACCAACGCGTCAGGAAATCTCAAAGATTCGGCTCGAGAAGATGAATTGCCATGATCACGCACAATTCTGATGCTCGATCTAGGATTCTCGCATTGGACGAAAACGCAATGAAACGATTGCGACAAGAATTGGGATCTGGAAAAGTCACAGCGCATTGAATGCTCTATAAAGCACTCGTTGCCCTGCGTTTTGCCGACCCTCTATCACTCGGGAAAGCTCTAGCGAACTTCCGCGTTTTCAAAAGTGTTTGAAATGGAATCTCCGCAGCCCTGCGTGTTCCAGATGTAGACGGTTCCCTCTGCCGACGTGGACCACAGCTCTGAATCGTTTCTTGAAAAGCACAGGTCCGTCACCGAATCGGTATGCCGATCGAGCAGCAGTTGCTTTTCCCCGCTAAGCGTGTCCCAAATCGCGATCCTGTGGTCTGCACTTCCGCTGGCCAGCGTTTCACCATCGTGGCTGAGCGTCAAAGTCAGGACTCGGCCCTGGTGTCCCGACATTTGTCCGCGAAGCTTGCCTTGGAAGTCAAAAACCCGAATCACGCCGGACGCCATTCCGCTGTAGATCAGAGATTCTTCGCGATTGACTGCTAGTGAGTAAATGCGCCCTGCCCCGGCCCGCCACGACTGATTGATCGATCCATCGCTGACGTTGATGAGGCGGATTCGACCGTCCGCTCCGCCGCACAAGATTCCCTCAGATGCCGCAGCCATTGAAAGACAAGCCGATTCTCCATCAAGCTGCCTACAACGATGAAGGATCTTTCCGGTCAGCGCATCAGCTGTAAACAACTCTCCATTGCGAAGCGCCACCAGAAGCACTTCTTCACCTTTGGAAAAGCACAACGATGTGACGTTGGCGTTGCATTCGATTTCGAAACAAGGCTTCGGAGCAAGGCAGACCGGCCCCGTGGATCCTGACAACTGTTCTGAAGACAGCTCCCGATCGCTGAAGCCTCCGTCCTCGCGTCTTTGGATAGCGACAACCTTGCTTGCAGGAGTTCGAAAGCCCAGAACGGCCATCTGTTGTCTATGTGAATAGGCGAGCCTCGAAAACTGGGAGTGGCTAACCTGAAACCCTTCTTTGATTTGGCAGGTCTTTCCATCGACCACAGCGCACCAGCCTTCTCGATGACAAACGAGTGTTTCACCCGATTCTGCCAATTGGACGGTACGCACTGGGGGCCCATACCCAAGATCGACTCCAGCAAACGTTTGTAACTTTCGTATCGTATCGTTTGGGTCACGGATACGCCTTGCAAACAGCTTGCCCTTGCTACCACCAGTAGCAATCCATCGGTTATCAGAAGAAACAGCCGCAGCAAGAACGCTATCCGTTGCCGGACCGATCGCTTCCTGATCCGAGGGATTTAATACGGAGAACAGAAGCCCACCGCGACCGTCCGGAACGACGCATTGCGATCGCGGCCTAAATGCAAAATGGTTCGTTAGCGGCGAGGATCGTGCGATCAGTGACAACCTTCGTTGCTGGTCGGGCCATGTGGCAATTGCTAATCCGTTGTCGAGTCCAAGAACAAGACAAAAGCCAAAATCCATTTCATAATTTGCTTCCGCTGCCCTTACCATTTGGGTCCCTGATCCGGTATTGATGAACTCTGGATCGAGGGTATCCAAAACATTGCTTCGCTGCATTTCGTCGAGCGACTTTGCGTCCCAACGATGCCAAACTCCTTTTCGGGTCACACAATGGAGGACTTTGTCATCTGGAGTGAGCCACAAACCGGCGGGGATTCCTTCAATCGGATCTCGTCCATTCACAGCCGTTCCCGAAGACAAATCAAGTCGAAATGGATCTCCATCTTTGGTAATCCCATAGATTTTGTCGCCCACCGATGATAACGCCATCCTTGCGCGGGTTATCAATGGCAACTCGATCCGGCGTAGGACTTCACCGGAATCCCAGGAGATCTCTAACAGATTGCCACCAGAATCCTGGCAGAAAAAACTCGTCAACGCAGCGTGAGAAAGCAGGGTTCCGGCAAGCCGGACATTACAGGGAATGACCTTTCGTGTTTGATCGAAAATGTCGACGAGTGAAAGGCATCTTGGCTTGCTACAGACGATCAGTTTTCTGTTGTCAGGCGAGAACTTGACTTGGTGTATCCCACCAAATCCGACACCCAACTCGGACAAGTCAAACGAATCGTTGGTCACCTCCGAATGCAGAAATCTCCATGCGAAACCGCGATCTTGAAGAGGAAAGAGCGATTCATCTTCCAGTTGCTCCTTTGCCACAACCCGATTGCGTCCCAGAAACGATTGAATCGATCGGAGACGCGAACTGACCGTTCCCCTCTTGAGTTGCTTTTCTTTGGCCAGAAGCTTTTGGTTCTGCTGGTCGACTTCCCGTGCGTGCTCATACCTTGAAACAACGTTGACGCTCAGAAGCACAATAGCGATCAGCAATGTCGCCACGATGACGCTCCAGAGACCAGCCAAAGTTGGATTTCGTCTCACCCATCGAGTGCTGTATTCAACCAAAGAAACTGGTCGAACCGCGACCATATCACCATCAATTAAGCAGTCTAGCTCTGCACAGAGTTGTGCAAACGACGAATACCTTTCCTCTGCATTCTCCGCTGTCATCCGTGCCAAGACAGCATCCAGATCTCGCGACCGCCATCCCACGAAATCGCGTTCTTCACTGCGGGTGCGAATGTCTGTTGTACTTGCCGGTGTGTCAGATGATCGGGACAACAGATGTCTAAGCACAATTCCCAAGCTGTATATCTCAGAAGCCACACCAGGGCGTCCGCCCCCGTCTCTAAGTTCCGGAGCGATGTAGCCTGGCGTTCCTATAGGAACACTCGGGCCTTCCACGACATGACTTCCCGCGATCCTTGCCAAGCCAAAGTCTGTTAAGTGTGGCTCTCCGTTTTCTGAAATCAGAATGTTGGCGGCTTTGATGTCGTGATGCAGGATTCCTGATTGATGAGCGTCTGCCAACGTAGACGCGACACTTCTGATAAGCGCAACAACCTCAATCTCGGACGCGTTCGTTTTGGATACATACTCGTCGATTTGGCCTCCAGGCAAGTATTCCATTGCTAACCAGCCGACCACGATTGATCCATGGTCCAGAACGCCACTGTCAAAGATGGTCGCTATCCGGTCGTGACCGAACTCCCTGACAACCTCAATCTCGCGCACAAAGTGAACTTCGGCGAACGGGTTGCCATCGGACAGAACGACGACCTTCACCGCTGCATCACGCTGCAGATGCTTGTGCCTACACCTGAAGACGGTTCCGAACCCGCCTTCGCCGAGAACTTCAACAACTTCGTAAGAACCGTAGACAAGGGGAAGTGGCGAATCCAAGTCTTCTTTGAGTGATTCGAAACGACGTTGACGATCGATCGCATTGCGGAGCGCCGTCCGTAGGTCGCTGCTTCCCTTACAGAGTTCTTCAACCGTTACCGGCGAACCTAACTCTTCAGCGATCAAGAACTCGTCTAGCAACTCACCCACCTTGGGGTCCTGAAGCGCATCCGGATTCTTCTCGTAGGGCAGATTCATGCGAATGATTGAAGCGAAGCGTTGTTGGCCATGCAAGTCACCATTTTTCGATCTCTCTGGATACGCTCCTGGACACGCTTTTGGCTACGGTACGCTTGCTTGACCGCGCCGCAACAGCAACGCCGCTTTAGCCGAAGCGACAAACTCCAATCTGGCGGAACAGCGTCGCCTGGGATCCTCGCCCATCCTTAATTCGCCAAACCGTCGAAATCACCCAATGCACAGATTAGTTGATCGCAAGCGAGTCGGTAGTTTCGCTGCACGGTTCGGATGCTGAGCCCCAGCTGATCAGCGATCTCCGACTTCTTCATCTCATCGTACCAGCTCTTCTGAAATATCTCTCGTTGCAAGTCGGGTAGATTGTCGACTGTGCAGTGAAACAGCATCCAATCGACTCTTCGTGATGCAGGAGTCAATTCAGACGGATGCGATTCCTCGGGCCTGTGATCTTCGTCACCGGCGACCGGTGTCGCGTGAGCCGTGCGAATCGACCGCCGATGCTGCCGAGCCAACCGCAGAAAAGTCCACTTCACATGAAGAACGACGATGCGGCGCAAATGCTCTTCGGAAGTTGGGCTAACCTTCTTCGAATTGATAGCCTCAAGCAACGATAAAGTCGCTTGCTGAGCCACATCCCCCGTCATTTCCCAACGACGAAGTTGTGGAAAACGCAAAAACGAGAGCCGGCACGACTCGGCAATCCAACTGCTCACCAGCTCTTGCCAATTCGGAAGATTTTTCACATCTGCTTCCAGCGATGCAACGTTCCGCTCCAATGATCTCTGCTCAGCCATGCGAGCATTTTGGTTTCCGAAGCCGCATTTTTCAAGAATACGTGTCGTGAATCATGCATCAACACGCCGTTCCAAGTCCTCGTCAAACGTGTGACGAACATGGAACGCTCTCGATCTCCCTGCTGTCTCAAACAGCATTGCCGAGGCGAACGTCATGCTACAGAGTGCACTTGCATATTCGCACCGCATCCGTCCGAAAAGGTATGCCAGTACAAACCTGCTCGAATGTCTGGACACACAGCCGCCTGCGGTGCCGACCGATCCGGTTTAGTCGCCGGATTCGAGGTTTGGAGTCGTGTCGTCGTAGGAAAGTGTGAAGAGCAACTCGTCGCAGCTTTGTGTGTCGCTCATACTCCAAGTCAACGAGACCCAATCCTTCATTCGAACAAATTGTGGTTCTCGGAAATGGAGACTACTACGCCCCTAGCAGTAAGCCGTTTGGCTAACTTCACTCTTGATATTTAGCGGCGAAGAATAGTTCGGCCAGTGCCTACTGAGGTCTCGCTCCGCAGCCACAGCCGCAAGAGGGTCGTTCCTGCCCCCGCACAGAGCGGGCGTTTTGAATATACTGCTTTCCATCAATCTTTGACGAGTAGTTCCGAACTTCTTTACTCTATATGTCTGTTTCATGCGCAGCTCTGTTGTCCCACTATTTCTAGTCTTACTCGCTTGTTTCCCGGCCAGCATCGTAAATGGAGATGCTGTGACAATCCTCAACCCTGGCTTTGAACAGTTAGTCATTGGCGGTAACGGCGGTGCCTTCGGCTATGTCCTCTACGACATACCCAATTGGACGTTCACTGGTGAAGTCGGAACGTTCAAACCGGATGGTGGGCAATTTCCTGGTGGCGTCCCTGAAGGCGTTAATGTCGCTGCTATTGGGAATCAATCAGGTAGCGGATCAATCTCTCAAACTCTTAACCTGGCACTGCAACCCCACATGCGATATTCGCTAATGGTCGATGTGGGGAGACGACTTGACTTTCCTTTTACGACATACAGTGTCGAGTTGCTTGCGGGAAGCGAAGTGATTGCCACAGGTTCAAATGTTGATCCTAGTGCAGGGAACTTCCAACTAGAAGAACTTTCCTTCACAACCGGAGAGACGCACGCACAAATAGGGCAGGACCTCGGCATTCGTCTAACAACGAACATCGCTGGTGGCCAGGTTGACTTTGACAACGTCAGGTTGAACGTCAGCGCTATCCCGGAACCTTCATTCTTCGCATTCGGGCTATTGTCATCTGTCGTCGTCGCCACAAGACGAAGGCGATGGTCGCCAGAGAACCGCGTCCAATAATCGAACTGGGTTGGGTCACCATTTCCATTTCGAGATGTAGTGCTTTAGGCATCCTCTCACCAAAGTTTCTTGCTTCAGGGTCTGAATCCCGAGACGAAAATGATTCCAACAGTTTGGTCAGCTGCCGCGCGTCTTGTCGTTTGTCATTGTGTTCCCGTTCTGCTCTTGTTGAGTTCAGCGAACTGGGGCTGCGCACAGAACGCGATTCATTCCTGGACGAATACCGCCGGGAAAACAATCAGGGCAGAGTTCATCCGCCTTGAAAGAAACAAACTTGTCATTCGGAAAGGCGACCAACAGTTCAGCGTGACGCTCAGCCAGCTTTCTGCTCAAAGCCAAGACCAGGCATTGGCTTTGGCGAAGTCCCAGCATTCTCGCCACTCTTCGCCGACCGCGAATGAGATGTCAACTCTATGGGACCATCTCTTGCCGAGCTATTCGAACTCTACGGAGAATAGGTTAACGGCCGCGCGAACGCTGATACAGTTCGCCAAAGAGCCACAATTGGCGACGGAATTCCTGGCAGGAAAGGTCAAACCTGTTGCCATGACTCAGAAAGAGCTACTTACTGTCCTTTCCGCATTAGGCAGCGCCGACGAAGCGGAGTGGAGACCTGCCTACGAAAGATTGCTGGCTTGTGACCCTCGCCTGTTTATGGACGTCGAGAAAATCTTCAAGTTGCCGCAACTTAGCGACTATCCCGCACGCAATCGATTCGCTGACTTTCTATTTGCCCTCCCCGCTGAAGACGTGGGGTTTAACGTATCACTGACAAACGGTCGCAATGAGGAACTTACCATTGTCACTCACGAGGACGGCCTTCGGCTGACATTCAAAGTGCACGTTGGTGATGGTTCGGGAAAGACGATCGAAGCATATCGAGGAGTCTCACGAGACGAAGGATTTACCACTGAGACAATGCGGCTCATGAAGTCATTGCTGTTGCTCGCGAGCTTCGATACCAGGGAATCCGGCGAAATCATAATGACCGTGGCCTCGGGGCATCCAAAAGCGATGTTGACGAAGCTTGCTCAAGCATTGATCAACGAACGCAAGAATCCGAGTGCACGCGAAAGCCTCTCCAATCTGTGGGATGATCTCCCTGTAGGTGGCAATTTTGAGCTGCTGAAGATTCCGCCAACGCAAACCATTCTCCAATCCCTTGTCCAATCTCATGTATCGCCCGCGTACGCGATGATCCGCTTGACGAAAGAACCGGATGCGGCAACACAATTCATTGGCGAGAAATTACACCCCGCAGAGATGTCGCCAGAGCAATTTGAGTTACTGCTTGAACAGTTAGCCAGCGATGATGAAACACGATGGCGAGACGCCTTCAACAAACTTCACATCTTTAATCGTGTATGGGAGCTCGAAGAGATTGAGTCATTGCTCGCGCGTGAACAATTCCAAAGCTACCCTGCCCGACATCGACTCGTCGATCTCATCACTCTCACACCGTTGACTTCCAGTCAGTCAGCACTTAGGCGACGATACAAAGTGGTCACCGTTGTTGAGGCAGACGGTGAAGATAAGCCAAGGTTCGTCGTCCAATGCGGACCTGACGACAGATT
This sequence comes from Stieleria sp. JC731, assembly GCF_020966635.1. Taxonomy (NCBI): domain Bacteria; kingdom Pseudomonadati; phylum Planctomycetota; class Planctomycetia; order Pirellulales; family Pirellulaceae; genus Stieleria; species Stieleria sp. JC731. The sequence continues at coordinate 26,554 of NZ_JAJKFQ010000026.1, forward strand.
TAGAGGATCATCCTCCATCTACTGGACGGAAGAGAACGAGCGCACGGCGATGTCCCTGCTATTGCTGGACAGCTTCAAGACCAGCCGCGCTAAGGAAATTCTCCAGTTGATGGCTTCAGGACATCCCAAGGCGAGTATCACTCAGTTTGCTCGATCAATTCTGGATAGCAATCAACCCGACCTAACACGGTGAATAGCGAAACGCACCGGTGGGTGACATCACACAAACGAGCGAACTCGCGCGAGGGCTTGGCGGTGATGAAAAGCTCGCCACAGCATGTCCTGAGATATTGCTGCGTGGCGGCAATTCGGAGAACGCTCGTGTCATACTCAAAATCGCACAACCATTTTCGAATACAATGCCTAGCTTTGCGTCAATCCTCGACGAGCTGTTCTGAACATCTTCGCTCGCAACACCCGTTTTCGATTTGTTATGTCAAAGACGACTACTCATTCCGGTAAGTCTATTCTCGCTGCGGCATGCGTGGTGTTCCTCAGTATGTCGTCCGTGTTTGGACAGGGCCCCTCTTCCGCGACCGTGAGTGATCCGATTTCCTCCTGGACGAATTCAGAAGGGAAAAACATCAGAGCGAAGTTTGTGAATCTGGATAGCGACAAACTGGTGATACGGACTGATGCCGGTTACTTCGGCATTGCGATGGATTCGCTTTCCCTGGAAAGCCAAAAACAAGCGGTCAAACTCGCAAAGCAGAATTCCGGAAAGTTCCGAAAGGTGCCTTCGTTGTTATTGGACCTTGAAAGAACAGGGACAGTCATTGCGGCTTACTACGACCAACTAATTGGCCTTAAAGAGAGTGTAGATGGCGCCTCGGCAAGAGTTCGTGACTCGAAATTGCCGGAGGCGCAGTCGCGTGCTTTGATGCAGAAGGACATGCAGAAAGTGCAAGCTCAACGCCAAGAGATCAAGCAACGTTTCGAAAAGGTCAATCTGGACGCACGTCAATTGCGAATACAAATTGCTGCGTCTTTGCTGCAAACTGAATTATCCGGACTCGAGCCTGAACTCATCGGTCGAATTAAGGGTATCGCTAAACGAATGATGGAACTCGAGAGCATCAATGGTACGCCCGACCCCAATCTCGTGCGTAATGCAGAATCACTTCACACGGTTGCTAGACTGCTTTTGTCGTCGGCTCATCTCCGGAGCCTTGGTGAAACGGATGCGGCCGACAGAATTCAGGCGGAAGCCGATTCTCTTGAGAAACGATCGCTGTCTAGCGGAAGATAACCAATGAATATTGGACGTCGTGTGAATATTTGTAGCTGGCGCAGCCTACCAATTTGAGCGATGGAGCCGATGGTGAAACTCTCTGACTTAGAAAAACGTATTCGGTGATGACACCGCTTAGGTATTGCTGTGTATTGGGTAGGCTGGCAGGTTCCCGGGTTCAAGAGTCGATTCGGACTATACTGTCGAGCTTTCTGTCAATCGCGTGATCGTTTCGCCCCTGTATTGCTGTCCGGAGAATCAAGCCCAATGCGTTTTTCTACGATCTCCTGTCTTGTAATCCTTACACTGATCTGGAGCGAAATGTGCCCGGCAGATGTGGTGGTCTCAGCGGGGGCGACTGGAGGATTCGGAAGATACGACGACGACGTATCCGAAGGCGGCGGAGACATGGTACTTGGTTGGGACTTTTCAGGTCCGAATCAGACGATTCTGATTTCCGCGACGGGAACGATAAGGATCGGACCCGAATTTCCAAGTAACGGCCCCGGTGGTGTGGCAATCACGGTTGATAACATTTCTGTATTGCAGCAAACCTACACCCCTCTCGAACAGCAGTTCGTCGATTCTGGAGTATTGACGATCCCGAGACCAGTTGGCGACAGCCTTTCCGATACGGGGGCGCTCATCGGTGCGTTTGTTTCATCAACGACCGCATCGTTCTCAAAATTTCAACCTCGCGATCCAGACACACTTGGCTTAGACGGAATTGGTATAGCTCCCCAAGACTTGATGCTAATCGGTGATGGTGAATTCAGTTTTACCTCTACCGAAGCAGGTCGACTCTATTTGGGAATCAATGACCTGTTCCCGTCGAACAACTCTGGCTCATTCACGGTTACAATCACTGCCATACCCGAACCGACTTCGTGCTTTGCGTTGTTCCTTGGCTGCTCCGCAATTGTTGTCCGTCGCAAACGCGAGCGACTGTACGCAACAGGCCCTGTTTGATGAATTGCTTTCCAAAGTGCCGACGGCGATACGTGGCCTGATATACCAATCCTGTCGTACCTCGCGCCGCACAAGTATTGCTTCCTATTGAATTCCTTTCCCCAATGACCATGGAGTAGGAGAACAAGGGGAACTCTGGATAAGGCTTTTTGGGCTTCGTGGTAGATTAGCAGACAGACACCTTCAGCCTACTGGCTCGCAGGTGGTTTGCTTACCTGTGTCGGTGCAACGATTCGCGTGGGCGATTCTGCTTTGTTACCAGAAGATGACTACGAGGCCGCGTCATTCGGTGTGCCAGCGGGTGTGCCAACGAAAAACGGGCTCTTCGGTACGATGCCGAAAAGCCCGTTATTTACGAGTGCGGATGAGAGGATTTGAACCTCCACCCTCTTATCGAGGACTAGAACCTGAATCTAGCGCGTCTGCCAGTTCCGCCACATCCGCTTGGTTCTACTGAAGAGTCACTCAACTGCTGTTGGGTTCGCTCGTCAGTGGTGCAGAAATGTATCGGGTCGGTTGGCTCCTTGCAAGTCGACTCGGTGGATTGTTTTTGTACAGGGATCCTTTGTCGCTGCCACAGCCGCAAAATCCTTCTATCTCTACTCGCCGTGACCAACGTCACTACGGCGAAAGGTATCGCAACCAGTTCCGCAGCCCTTGCCCTGGAACATACGCCACTGGCTGTCCCCAAAGCCCCTGACCAACCTGGACCATGTAGCGATCTTGCCCAAGCGAAATCAATGCTCGCGCCGGGGCTGCCGTTGCTGGGGCCCCGAGAGGAGTTCCCACCACAGGCGCGGTCACAGCTGCGGGTGGCATCGCGACCGGCGCGGCGACTTCGGGTGGCAAAGAAACAGGTGCCACGGCTGCGTAACCCATCGGTGCGACCGTTCCGCACCCGCCTCCATAGACGCTCGCGGCCATGTATTGATACTGGCTTGGCGGCGTGATCAATGCGCAGTTGTCCATCCGCGCGTAGCCATTGGACTGCAGCGCAGGAGCTTCCATCGGCACCAAATCCGATGGCGATGGAGTAATCGTGTTTGTCAATGCAGACGATGGTCCTGGTGATGGCAACGCTCGCGGTGCCGTTTCGGTGTAAGGCGCACTTTCAGGAATGTTGTCCTGTGCCATTCCAGGTGCCACGGGATCATTGGGCATCGAATTCGATGGAAGCCCCATGCTGGGAAGGGAGATACCGCCACCAGCTGTGTTCCCGCCGGCCGAGTTGTTAAACGGTGGTGCCTCCATCTGCTGCATCCAGACGGTCTGCTGAACCGATGAAGCCGGTCTGTTGAACGCGTTTTGATCTACCGCCGAATCACGCAAAGCATTGGTCGGGACGACCTCACCTCGGTAGCCCGCCGCTTGGTAACTGGCTGCCGGGTAACTGGCCGAAGTCGCATTCGATTGCATACCTAGACTTTGTCGCGGCTGATTCGCTTGAGGCTGCACCTGAGACCGATACGCTTCGAGCAACCCGCTGGAACCGATCGACTGCATTCGCGAAGACGCCGTGCGAGCACCGGCTTGTGTTTGTCCATGTGAGGTCCCGGCAAGTGTTGCCGAAACGACCACAAAAGCAGACAACTTGATGACAGTTGAAACAGGACGGGGGCGCCCCGTGAATCTTTGAATATCGCGCATCTTTCACTCATCTCTATCGTGCGTTTACTTTTTGCTTATCAACGATGAGACTTCAGATGCAAGATCGATGCCGAACGATCAGCCACAACACCGCGTGAAACTCGAAACTTTTTGTTTCACACCGATTCCCATCCGCAAAGCTTCTGCGAGCCTTGGGATCTAAGGCAATCTTGGCCAAATCAACGGGCACTAGTTCGGCGAATCCGCTTATCTACTGAATGCCGACGGAATTCCGGCAGAAGAATTGTCATCGCGTGAAGAAGATTTTTCACGCCGAGGAAGCGATCTCGTGAACCGACGCGTTCTGATGCAGCTTGGCTAAGTCTTCGCGATGCGACAGGACGATCAGGTGATCACCCGAGACGATACGACGGTCGGCCTGCGGGTTGCGAACGATGTCGCCATCAGCACATCGGATCGCGACAATGACGTTGCCGCCATCACCGCTGCCTTCGATTTGACGCACAGAACGGTTTAGGAAGACAGAGGTTCCATCGATTGGGATTTCCAGCAGGTCCAAACCGAAAATCTTTAGATCTTGATGCAAACGATACAGCGAACGTGAATCGTCCACGATCGATTCGATCGTCGGACAAGTGATCAAGTGGGCGATTCGCGAAGCACCGATCATGGTCGGAAGCACAACACGGGTCGCACCACTTCGATAGAGTTTGCGTTCGGTAGATTCCGTTTCGCAGCGAGCAACAATCTCGATCGATTCGTTCAGCTCTCTCGCGGTCAATGTCGCGAAAACATTTTCGGCGTCACTTGGCAAGACTGCCGCGAAAGCACTGGCGCGGTCGATCCCGGCCGACACCAACGTCTCTTCACAAGACGCGTCACCGCAAATCACTAGATGCCCTTCACGTTCGGCTTCGTTGAGCCGCTGGAGGTCTCGATCGATTACCACAAAGTCGACACCGAGATGTCGCAACTCTTTGACAAGATTCTGGCCGACTCGTCCGTACCCACAGACGATCACGTGACCGTTGGTTTCCTTGATCCCAAGGCTCATGCGATGCTCCCCGATCGCGCGTAGAACTTCGTCTTCAGTAATCATCTGGATGAACGCACCCAAGACGTAAATGGCTGAGCTACAGCCTGCCACAATTAGGGATGCGGTGAAAAGCTTCAGCGCCGGTGAATCGACCGGATGAACTTCGCCATAGCCGACACCGAAGATGGTGATCACGACCATGTACAGTGCATCGACGTAGCTCCAACCGGCAACAACATAACCACAGATCGCAATCAAGCAGGTCACGGTCAGAACCGTGATGCCGACACGCATTTTGTGAATGGCTGTGGAGTTGAACATTCCTTTAGAGGTCGCTGAATGGTCGCCAAAACGACGTCAGCCGAAGTAGCCGCGTCCCTGCTTCAGGATTGGTCGTCAAATGCACAGGGGCAAGACGAATGAGGGACAACGTTCGTGAATGGTTTCAGACAGCACAAAGCGTGCGCGACCAAGAAACGAACGGTTTTGGGATCAGATGCCTGCACCAATCACAGGCTTGAATCGGCCAATGAAACAGACTTCAACAAAGGACCGTATCCCTCAAGGGCGTTGAAGCGTGACGATCCATCACATCGCCGTTACTGGAAGTCGGCGAAGGCGTCATCGCCCATCATTTCGCCTTCCACGGGTGCGGCACCAAAATCGTCTCCCACAACGGCTGCGTCGCCTTCGCTGAATTCTTCTGGATTGTTGTTGCTAGGTGCCGGAGCGGAAGCTGTCGGAGCAAGCTTGGCTGCGACAGGAACCGCGATGATCGAAACGACGATTAATGCGATCCAAGGAGCGACGAACAGCATGGGACAGAATTGGTTCGGGGGAAAGGATGAGACTCGCGTCTTAGTTTACTCCGCAATTCGCAAGAATTCAGCACAATGTGTTGTGGCAAAGACACAAAACACGCCCCCCCGTCCGGTTGCACCACGAAGTCGAAAGGATTTCGGCAGCAGATTGGATTGGTGATCAGTGAAACGAGAAACCGACGCTAGGGCGTTTGCGGCTCAGTAGGACTAACCCAATGAGCCGTTTTGGCGCTAGCCACGGTTGGGTGTTGCTACAGACCCGTTCAAGAAACCGACGCTAGCGCGTTTGCGGCTCAGTTGTACCAACCCAATGAGCCGTTTTGGCGCTAGCCACGGTTGGGTGTTGCTACAGAGCTGGTCAAACAACCGACGCTAACGCGTTGCGGCTCAGTAGTTCTAACCCAATGAGCCGTTTTGGCGTTAGCCGCGGTTGAGCGTTGCTACAGAGCTGGTCAAGAAACCGACGCTAACGCGTTTGCGGCTCAGTAGGCAAAGGCGACGACTACCCTTTGGCGCATAAAAAACGGGACAGGCATCCGATGGATAATCCTGTCCCTGGTCGTCCGCAGCGGAGCGCTGCGCTGCAGTCAACGTTCGTGCGGCGAATCACCTTGTTGGCGACTACAACGCAGTCTTCTTTAACGCTTCAATCACTCGGCGTCTGGACGGCCTTCACCGCGTGGCCGACCGCCACGTCCGCCGGGGCCGCCTTGTTGGCCACCAGGACCGCCGCGTCCACCGCGACCGAAGCCTCCACGTTCTGGCATTTCAAAGGGTTTGCCTTTCAGTTCTTCGAACTCTTTCTTTTGCTCACTCGTCAAATTGCCCATGACTTTGTCTTCCAACTCTTTGCGAGCCGATTCCATTTTTTCACGGATACCCTCACGATCACCCGATTGGAACATTTCACGCATGCTGGACATCATGTCTTGTGTTCCGGACTGAATGGTCTCTTCAATCTTTTTCTTGTCCGCATCTGACAACTTCAGTGCGGTTGCGACGCGATCGATTTGCAGAGCACGGATGCCCATCGTTTGGACTTCGATTTGTTGCAGACGCTCCAATTGCATTGGGTCGAGAACTTCTTCGAGTTGCTCGGTCGCCTTCTTGTCGAACGCGGTCATTTCTTCGCGGAACTTTTCGAATTGCTCACGCATTGCGTCGCGATCCACGTCAGCGCCTCGTTCGGGACGTTCCATGCGAGGACGTCCTTCTTCGATCTTGCCGACAGCTTCCTCTTGATCTGGAAGCAGGTCGATCTCTTCTTTGACTTCGTCAATGCGCAGCAATCCAAGTACGCTGCCACCGCCAAAACCACCGAAACCGCCGGGCCCACCAGGACCGCCAAATCCGCCACCGGGAAATCCACCGCGGCCGCCACCACGTCCACCGCGTTGGGCTGATGCGTCGGTAGCGATCATCGAAAGGATGGCTGCACAGAGGAGCGCCATCGAAATCTGCTTCATCTTCATTGGTTCAAATTCCCAGGATTTGGAACAGAAAAGAGGGGAGAGTCTTTGCGTGAACGACGGTCGCAAGTTCCATCAACTGGCGATCTGGTTCATCACGGCCAACGCCCGCATCAGTCAGACCAGACTGCACGAGTGATTAGCTTACGATGTTTGAAACCACGGCATTCCTCATTGGTTTCCTACCCATTCAAAATTTTCTACAAAATTTCGAGTTTCAGCTGTTTACGCGGCTCCCGGAGGAACACCAATCACTTGGAACGGCGAAAGCACCCAGAAGAGAGGGACGCCATGAGAGAGTCCAATACGAATCCACACGAGCCGTTTTGGCGTTAGCCACGGTTGAGTGTTGCTGCAGAACTGGTCAAACAACCGACGCTAACGCGTTGCGGCTCAGTTGTATCAACCCAATGAGCCGCTTTGGCGCTAGCCGCGGTTGAGTGTTGCTGCAGAGCTGGCCAAGAAACCGACGCTAGCGCGTTGCGGCTCAGTAGTGGCGACCCAATGAGCTGTTTTGGCGTTAGCCACGGTTGAGTGTTGCTGCAGATCTGGTCAAACAACCGACGCTAACGCGTTGCGGCTCAGTAGTGCGAAACCTCCTGAGCCGTTTTGGCGCTAGCCACGGTTGGGTGTTGGTGCAGAGCTGGTCGAGAAACCGACGCTAACGCGTTGTGGCTCAGTAGTGCGAAACCTCCTGAGCCGTTTTGGCGCTAGCCACGGTTGGGTGTTGGTGCAGAGCTGGTCGAGAAACCGACGCTAGCGCGTTTGCGGCTCAGTAGGACTAACCCAATGGGCCGTTTTTGTGTTTGCCACGGTTGAGTGTTGCTGCAGATCTGGTCAAACAACCGACGCTAGTGCGTTTGCGGCTCGGTAGGACTAACCCAATGAGCCGTTTTTGTGTTTGCCACGGTTGAGTGTTGCTGCAGAGCTGGTCAAACAACCGACGCTAGCGCGTTGCGGCTCAGTCGTATAGACCCCAATGAGCCGTTTTGGTGCTTGCCACGGTTTCAAAAAAGAATCCCCAACGTCCTTAACACTAACGTAACGTCGGATGGCTTTCGATTTGTTTTTTGGCCTGCTGTAAAAATGCGATCGCGTCGACCGGTGTCATTTGATTCAAGTCCAACTTGCTGATCTGCGTTAATACCGGATGGTCCGCAAACCCAAACAACGTCAACTGATACGCCCCACTTGCGATACTCTCATGTCCTTGAGGCGGCGCAATGGTGGGACGGTTCAAGGAATCGAGGTGATCGGCTTCCAGTTGGCTAAGCACCTGCTTGGCCCGTTCGTTTACTGCTGCCGGGACACCTGCTAAGCGAGCCACATGGATGCCGTAGCTCTTGTCCGCACCACCGGGAACGATTCGATGCAAGAACACAACTTCGTCGTTCCACTCTTTGACCGCCACATTCAAGTTCGCAACATGAGGCAACGTGTCTTGAAGCTGAGTCAACTCGTGGTAGTGAGTTGCAAACAAAGTTCGGCAGCCGATCTGCTCATGCAAATGCTCGGTGATGGCCCACGCAAGCGACAAACCATCATAGGTGCTGGTACCTCGTCCGATTTCATCCAAGATCACCAAAGATCGCGATGTTGCGGTATTCAGAATCCGCGCCGTCTCGACCATCTCCACCATGAACGTACTCTGTCCACGACTCAGTTCGTCACTCGCGCCGACACGTGCGAAGATCCGATCGGCAATCCCGATCGTCGCCGCTTTCGCCGGGACATACGAACCGGCCTGAGCCAACAAAGTGATCAATGCGACTTGTCGAATGTAAGTACTTTTACCGGCCATGTTGGGCCCGGTAATCAACAAGATCATGCCAGTTTCAGGAGACTGGATGCAGTCGTTGGGAACAAACTCGCCTTGTGGCAACGTGACATCCAACACAGGGTGGCGTCCGCCTTCGATACGTAGGACCGAATCATCGGTCATCTCGGGACGAACCCAATTTCGTTGCGCGGCGATTTCGGCAAGCGACGCCAGCACATCAAGCTCAGCCATCGCCGAAGCGACTTCACCTAAGGTCACTAGGTGTTGGTGAGTCAACGCGACCAAATCTTGGTAAATCAGCTGCTCACGCGAAGTCGCTTTCTCGTCAGCCGAGAGCACTTTCTCTTCGTACTCTTTCAAGTCCGGCGTGATGTATCGCTCGCAGTTCTTTAACGTCTGTTTACGAATGAAGTCCTGGGGAATCTTGTCCTTGTGAGCGTTGGTGACTTCGAGATAGTAACCGAACACTTTGTTGTAGCCGACTTTCAAATTTGGAATGCCGGTTTCATCCATCTGCTTTTGCTGATACTCGGCAATCCATTGCTTGCCGCCAGCGGCCAACTTGCGCAACGCGTCAAGCTCTTCGTTGTAACCTGGCTTGATGAAATTGCCGTCGGACGCATGCAGTTTGCAATCTTCGGATATCGCGTTTTCGAGTTCGCTGCGAAGTTCCGGGCACAAGTGCAGATGCGATTCAAGCTGTTGCAAACGCTTTGGATCACGTCCGGCAAGTTTGGCTTTCAGTTCTGGTAGGCCGGAAAGCGTTTGTGCGATCTGCAACAAGTCACGCGGTCCGGTTCGTCCTGTCGCGACACGTGCCAACAAACGCGTGATGTCGAACGTTTGCTTTAACGTTCGACGAACATCGCTTCGCAAGTTTGCGTGTTTGACGAACTCGTCAATCGCATCGTGTCGTGCCTCGATGGGTCCGATCGAAACAAGCGGCGCCGCGATCCAGTCCGCAAGAACGCGAGACCCTGCCGAGGTGCACGTCAAATCGATCGCATCGACCAATGATCCTTCGCGTGATGCGGTGCGCAGCGTTCGCGTGATTTCCAAACTGCGCCGCGTCGACGCGTCGATTTCAAGAACACCGCTTCGATGGTGTGCCGCGATGGTGCGAAAGTGATCCAGTCCCGACGTCTGTGTTTCTTGCAAATAAGTCAACGCGGCGCCTGCTGCTCGGATGGCAGCGGAGTCATCGTCGGTGAATCCAAAGCCTTCCAACGAGCCGACTTGAAACTGGTCGCAAAGTGACTTCGCTGACGCGTCTTCGGCGAAACTCCACGCCGGCCGTGCGGTCCAGGACCAGGGTGCTGTGGTGTCGGGCGAGAATTTCGCATCATCCTCGCGGTAGATCACTTCCGCCGGACCGATGCGTGCGAGCTCGTCTTCGATTCTGGCGACCGGGAAGACGCCCGCACAGAAACGACCACTCGAAAGCTCAGCCCAAGCGATCCCGGCAACCGGTTCGTCACCCTGTTTGCGGCCCTGCGGATTGTGCAAGACCACCGCCGCTAAATAATTTGCCTCGCGTGGATCTAGTAAACCATCGTCGGTCAATGTCCCTGCACTGACCACACGAGTGATCTCGCGTTTGACCAGACCTTTAGCCTGCTTTGGGTCTTCCACCTGTTCGCAAACGGCGGCCCGGAAACCGGCACGGATCAGTTTGCAGAGGTAACCGTCCAACTGGTGGTGCGGAAACCCGGCCATAGCCGTGGGATTGGCGCTATCCTTGTCCCGACTGGTTAAAGTCAGCCCCAAAACATCGGCGGCCGCTTTGGCGTCTTCGAGAAATAGCTCGTAAAAATCACCCATGCGAAACAAAAGCAATGCGTCGCCGCACGCTGCTTTCGCTTCATGGTACTGTTTCATCATCGGTGTCATGGGCGAAATCGTACCGCCAAACCGCCCCAATTAACACCCTTCAAGACGCTTCGGCGACCGGCAAAATGCTTGAGCCATCGCCGTGCATAACGGTCAGCCAAACTCTGCCGATTTCGTCAGATGCAGCCGCGGCCAGTCTCGCGAGCCTCTCCCCCCCCGCTTTCAATTTGGCGGACTACCGATTGAATAAACGCGGCTTTCATAGAGCGTTCCTCAAGAAGCCATCCCCACCGCCGCTCGCGTTTAATCGCAATTGAAGCGGTAGCACGCAACAGTCGCGCCCTCTGGGCGGTTCCTTTCAACCTTGCATAGAATTGGTGCTCTACCGTGGAACGGTCCTATGATTTCCACGATCGATTTAGGTTGCCTCGGAGACGAAACATTGTTCGGGTTCTTGCGCGGAAATCAGTGCGATCGCCGATATCGCCAAGTCTATGCGACAGTCTGCAGCTCCTTGCGTCATCGCCACGGTTTTCGCCTGCTCCCCTTTGTCAGCTACGAAGCCGTCTGGCTTCATTGCTTGGCAGTCGACTTGCAACTGATTCCGGCTCCGGCATCCGACATGGTGACTTGCTGCAAAACGCAACGTCGGCATTCACCACTGGCCAAGACACCAGTTCCATGTGCTAGCCAAGCGGTTCCGGGATTGGAACCCACAGCGATGTTGGAATTTGATCTCGCGTTCACGGTTCTTTTGGTGCAGACCAAACTGGACGATGACGTTCGCGACCGAAATTCGATTATCGCGAAACTGTTGCGTCGGCTTTATCGTTCGGCTTGGAATCAAACGAAGGACTTTTTTGCTGCGTTGGATCCCGAGTTCAATGACAAACTGCAAGGTCTGTTTTCAGATCATCTGAAACTCGAACGGCAAGAACGCCCCATACAACTGGAGCAATACTGCGGTCCAACAGGTGCGGCCTTTGCTGAAGTCTTCGAGCTGGGGGCCAAGGCGATCGCTGCTTCGACAGACTTGGCAAACTCTGAATCGATCCAGCAACAGTTTCGACAAGCCGGCGAACAAATCGGCCGGGCTTTGATCGCGTTTGACTGTGCAATGGATTTTGACGCCGATCAGCGACGCGGCGATTTCAATCCGCTTGCAGATGGAAACGCGATTTTCGATGCGCTCAACTATTCGCAGCAGCAACTCTGCCAATTGGGATTCCAGATTGATCAATGGGTTGCAGAGCGCTGTATTGCTGGGCGTTCGCTTGCTGGGTTTCGGGTTGCTGAGGGTTGTGAAGTGGCAAACCCGATGACAACAACGGTACTGAAACAATTGATCCGCAAGATCGGTCGCCACAAGCAAACGCGGGTTAAGAAAGAATTCTCGAGTTCTTACAAACAGGCCCGTGCTGATCGACATTGGATATCGTTATCGCCAAAGCGATTGCAGCATGGGTTTTGCGATTGTGACTGTTGCTGTGATGTTGGCGGATGCGATTCCTGTTGCGGTGCAGGCGACGCGGGCTGTGTGTCCGAAGGCTGCGGCTCGGATGGTTGTGGAATCCTCGTTTGTAGCTGTCCTTGTGATGCGTTTTGCACGGATTGCCAGAACGACGACACCAAACGAAAAGCCAAGGGCGGTGAGTCTGATGATTCAGAAGCGGACATGCCATTGATCAACATGGGGACGGAGGCGATTGCTCGGACAAAGCTTTCGCCATACGGAACGATTGGGTTGGGTGAGACGTTTGCGGGGATGGACAGAGCTTCCGATTGTTCCTCTGCCGACGGTCAGGAATACCCTGCGAAAAGTGATCGAGGGGTGATCGAACCGGGGAGCCGGGTGCGAGTGATTGGTCGAAAACCCTTTGGATTTTTGGTCCGTGAGGTGGAGTAAAATAAAAAGTGAAGTCCGAACCTTGGGGCGTCCGATAGAGTCCCAAACACCGCGAGAGACAGGTGTTCGGAACGATTGCAAACTAAAAATTAACAACCGCGCCGACGCGGCTTGCAAAAGAACGGACCTCCGCTAAACTCTCGCATCCAAGGCCAAGACAGGTCAGAAAGACAAAGACTGGCCCGATCGCCAACCCAGGCGGCCAAATGACCCAAGCACCCCTAGCTCAACTGGATAGAGCATCGGTCTACGGAACCGAAGGTTAGAGGTTCGAATCCTCTGGGGTGTACTCAATACGGCCAAAGCTGCTCAACGCGAGCGTCTTTGGCCGTTTTTTATTGGGTTTTAGCGAATCGTCTTTGCTTGCAGATTCGCCGGTTATCGCATGTTTGTTACCGCCCGCGTTACCGCCAGACGCTTCGGTGAAGTCTGCTTCGGTCGTCTGCAAATAGTGATTCTCGGCAACCGCCCCACTATGGCCGAACCAGTCGTTTAATACGTGGTTGGGAAATCGGCCGGTCCGCTCCAATTCGGTCCGTCGACTGGCACGAAGCGCCATGAATGGCTTTGGGAACGGTTCAACGCCAGCACGTTCGACGATCGCAACAAATCCGAATTAGCCCAGGCCAGAGATCAAAGGAAGAAACCGAGTATCGAGTATTCGACCTTCGAGATCCCAACAGCTTCGAGAAAATCAACGCTCTCTTCGAGCAATACGGCATCGACATCAGCCTGCCCTGATACGCCAAGTGGCTGACCAGGATTTCTCCCCGTGCGCCTCTCAGCTTGCTGTTGCAGTCCAAAGACCGGTTGGACTAGCTCTATCTACGACGTCGAGCGATCGTACCCAACCCAAGCAAGCCAAACAGGGCAACGCTCGCGGGCTCCGGAACAGTGCCCGCACCGGTCGGAGGCGAAGCCGGAGCAAAAGTGAAGACCTCAAACTCATCGACCGAGAAATCGGTGAGGCCGCCAGTCGCCATCGTTCGGGTCGAGTTGTAGAGACTATCGCCGAGCAAATTCTCGCCAAATCGAGAAGCTGCTAAAGAGCCCGAACCCGCCACACCATACGAAAACTGTCGCGTGTAGCCGTGAGTCAGGTCATTTCCCAAAGTCAAGTCATGACCACCACCGAAAGCCGGGCCTCTGCCACCCCAATTGAAAGTCTGGTATCGACCAAAACCGTTCTCAAAAGGATCGGAGGACGTGCCGCTCAACCGCTGGTCGAACTTCGTGTCTGTTGACAGATTGAAGATGAACCCCGTCCGGTCCGCGTTGTTCGCAGTGATGTTGTAGCTGTTGGACGAATTCCAGCTCTGCGGGTTGTAGCCTCCTAGAATCTGCCCGACCGCTCGGTCGTTTGGGTTACCCTCGACGTGGGACAGCCGCATCAGGGTAATCGTCGGTCCAAGGCCATCCACGGCAGCGTGGAAAGCGTACGAATCCGAGCCCGACGTCTTCGTGAAGACGTTCGTGAAATCCAGGTTGCCCTGCCCAAGCCAGGACTCAATCTTGGATTCGTTGGTCGCCGATAAAAGGCCCGCGTTCGCCAGAACGAATAATGTTGCTAATAGTCTCATGTTTGCTGCAGTAGGCATGGGGGGATTTGCCATCCAGCGTACGGGCCGATCACGCACCGGTCAATCAGGTGTGTTCTGGATTGTCACCCTTCGTCGATAAACGGAAACGAAAAGAGGGCGAGCCGCTAAGCCCGCCCTTTGGGAAAATCGTCGTGAAAGGACGCTAATATTTGCTCGGCAAACAATATCAATCGATAGATTAGTTCGACAGTTTTCTTTTCGGCAGACCCAAATCCGCCGGATGGCGAGCTGTAATTGGTAAGTCCGATTTTTTAAGACGTCGGACGTCCGATTTCACGACTAGGGTGCTTTGGTTGTTGTGTCGGTTTTGTCAATACGTTTCCCATTGATGCCAGGGTTCTCAAATAGTTCAATATGGTTTGGGTAGAAGGATGTAGCGTACCATTTGAGTAAAGGATCGGCTGCAACAAAGCCCTTCGCCCAGTAGTCTAAGTAAAGGTCATTCCATAGCCCGTGTGCGTGCTTATCACCCACCTCATGGTTCACAGCTAAGATCCGTATTACAAGATTTAAAAACCGATCTAGCTTTTCGATGAATTCGTAATCGTCGGGTGTTACTGACACGGCCTCTGGGTTTTCATGTATGGCTTTTCGATTTTCGAGTGCTGATTTTGGGCCTGCTTTGAATGCCTCCGGGCATGCAATCCAAAGTCGCACTTCTTGCATGACCGGGTCATTCCAGAACTCACTGTGAATCTTCGCAAACTCCCGCAACCAGGATTCAGACTGCTGTTGCCGCATGAAACGAAAGACAAGATACGCGATCAGCAGTTGTGCTAACGCTGCAGTTGCGGAAATGTATTCGCTTGGTTGCATGCTTGGTATCGCTAATGGGCAGTTGATTCTAACAAACGCGTAGTTGCTAGCAGGTCTGATCACAGTAGTTTAGCAAAGAGTAGCATACGCATGGTTGTCGTTTTAGATTGTCTCGGTCGCGTTCTCTTGCTCTATCTCGCAGTGACCCAAAAACTTCGGTGTCCCTTCGGGCTTCGGAGAGTTGGGCCGGTTTGTGGACTTTGCGGCTTCTTCTTCACTGGGGCCTTTCTCGTCGGCATCGCGAATCCCGGAAGCTGTATGCCCTTCACCAAAGCCGCCACCACGCAGCCAACGAACGTATCGAACCAGTGGTTCTCACGTTTCGGCTTCTTCTGCCAGATGATGCCCGTCAGTCCTTTCTCGCTACGCTCAATCGCCTCTTCCGCCGCCAAATGATCCGCGTATGCACCATGATCCGTCCGATGATTGCCCCATAGCGTCCACCTCCCCGGAGTCTCGCGGTCCTGTGTCAACCTCGCAGCCGCTATCGACTTCCAGTAGTTGGCATCGAACGTGATCGTATGGACGCCATTGATCGATTCGGGCGGAACATACCACCGCGGACGCCTTGGATTCGGACCACAACGGAGCATCCTCTTCTTGCTCCTGTCGTAATCAGCCATGGCCATCCGACCCAATTCGATGAAGCGACCACGCGAGCCCATCAGCACATTCGAAAATTCCGAAGACCGAATCCCCGCCGCGACCTGACCCGGAAGATAGCCAACGTCATAAAGACCAAGACCAACAGGGACGCTCTTCCAACCGCTTCGGCCT
Source organism: Stieleria sp. JC731 (assembly GCF_020966635.1). Lineage (NCBI taxonomy): Bacteria > Pseudomonadati > Planctomycetota > Planctomycetia > Pirellulales > Pirellulaceae > Stieleria > Stieleria sp. JC731. The sequence continues at coordinate 42,398 of NZ_JAJKFQ010000026.1, forward strand.
GTTCTTGGACCGCCACGTGGCTGTAGACGTTCATGGTGAGGTTGACGTCGGAGTGTCTCGCCAGCGTTTGCGTGATCTTCGGATTGGCCGAACTAGCCGCCAGATTCGTCACGAACGTATGCCGGTTGCTGTGGAAGTCCGCGAAGACTCCGTCCCCATCTTTGTACTGAAGGAAATCCGAGTTCCTGCGGCGTTCTCGTTCCTGATCGGTTTCCGCTTCATCGATCCACGTTTCCCGAGCGTTCGCCAGATCAATACGCATCATCTTCGCGGTCTTGCGTGGATAGCCGCTGACGTTGAAGTCAGTTAAGATTCCACTCTCTTCTATAACGCCGTCGATGGCTCAGGGTATCGCGGGCCACCATCCACCGTCACCCCATTCAAGTTTTTCGAATGCTTGCTCACCGACGGTGAATATTAAACGCGGAAGGAATGCGGCAACTGTACCGACACGATTGATCGGTTGGCTATTGAGTCTGCAGACTTCAACATTAGGATTCTCGAATCGTGTGAGTCATGAAAGCCTGTAGCTTCCCATGTTTCGGCGTGGCCACAGGGCGACTGTTAACGCGTGGAAGCGGATAGCACGTGAAGACAACCGCATGCGATATGATCGCCACGGAATGGTAGCAACGGGGCATTGTCAGTGGGCGTCCGATACGTTGCGTTGACTGTCTCCACTCTATGTCTGGCGTCGAAGGGAAATCAAGTCGCGAGTCGCGGTACTTGATGACTCTGGCCGACGGGCTCCGGTTGTCTTCCGTCGCCGTGACGCAGACAGCAGCGGCTAGCCGTGTACAACGACTGACCGGGCCCGGTGGGCTATGGGTAGCGGGTAGATTATTCCGGAGCTGTGATGAGCAGCCGTATTTAGGTGTGTTCGGGCGGCCCCATCCTTACTTATGTACCTGGAAACGCAGATGCACTGGATTTTGGTACTGTATGCCTTGGAAAGCTCTCAGAAATTAGAGTAGCGAACAGTAAACCTTTCCTTCCAACAGTCCCAACTTGATTCGCAGCGAACGAAAATATGAAACTTAACGCCGTCAAAATCGATTCTTTTAAAAGCCTGATAGACGAAGAACTTGAATTTACACATAACTGCCTTTCACTTGTTGGCATCAACGAATCTGGAAAAACCAATCTGTTAAAGGCACTCTCCTGCCTGTCATCCCACGAAGCGTTGGCAAAATCAGATACGCCAAAAATGCAAAAGTCTGACCCGAGAGTTCGGTTTGAACTTAGCCTTACACCAGAAGAATTAGAAAAGGCACTGGCGATTCTCGCTGAAAAGCAAAGTCTTCATCAAGTTGACAGAAAAAAGGCTTCTGAAATTGATGTGACGTATGAAGTCCATTTTGATCGAACGACAGGGAAGGAACACAGGAGCTTCACCGTAAGTGGCTTGCAGCTACCGAAATCCGCGAGTGCACTCACCGATATCGAAGGCACAGAATTTTGCGTGGTACTCAAAGAGGATCAGTTTGTTCCTGTTTCGGAGGCAGTTATTGTCGACGATAAGATCCTGAAGGACACACAAGCCGCAGTAGACGCGTCAATTCAACACTCCGAACTCTCGGTACAGTTCCGGCAGATCGAAATGAGATTGGCAGCCCTCACGAGGAAACAGGCTGAGAACCAAAAGCTAATTTCGGAAAAAAGAGAAGAGGAAAGCGCCCCAAGTCAGTCGCCGACAAAGCCCGCACCACCTGATGATTCGGAGGACAAGTCCATTGATGAGCTTGCTGCGGAAGTTGAATCATTCGCCACAAAGATAAGCAAGTTAGAAGTCGAAAGAGCACAGACGGCGAAGACGCTGGTTACAGCAGAAAAATCCGCTAGAGGTTGCCAGATAGGAGCGGTCATTCTCAAGAAGGAGGTAGAACTCGAAAAGCTGCTCGAAAAAAATGAACAAGCTCGTGCTGCGCTCGGTGACCTTGACACTGATTCGGACGATGACGAGATAGCCGCTACAAAGAACGAATTAGAGCAAACCATCAAGAAAAATGGCGTTCGCATCGGGGAGCTGAAAAAGATGCTCAAGGTAGCAAGTCAACCAATAGCCTCGATCTATTCCAAGGATCCGAAAGTCTTTACTTGGCGAGTCGGAAATACTCTGGAAGGACATTTAGAAGACTGGCTACCTCGCGTTGTGTTCTGGAAATACAGCAACGAGTACATTCTTAGTGGAGAAACAACATTTGACGTCCTAAACAATGCTGAAACACTCAGTAGCATCCCTCGTCCTCTGGTAAACCTTTTCCGTATTGGTGCAGAAGTCCAAAGTCTCAATGAACTGAAGTTGCTTCTTGATGAAATCGCGACCGACTCCAGTGAGCGGAGCAGAACTCAAGTAAAGGTAAACAAGAACGTTGATGAGTTCCTGAAGGGCGTATGGGAAGACTACGACCAGGAGATTCGCGTCACGCTTGAGCATGATCGAATACGAGTGGAATTCTTTGATCCCAACACGGATGATGCGAGTTTCTACAAAATGCAGGAACGAAGCCAAGGATGCCAAACCTTTGTATCGTTCTTGATGACGATCGGAGCTGAGTCGCGGAAAGGAGTGATCAAGAACACCTTGTTACTCTTAGACGAGCCAGAGACCCACCTTCATCCGTCTGGAGTCAGGTTTATGCTTAAGGAGCTGATCAAGTCGGCTGAAAACAACAACCGTGTTGTATTCGCCACTCATTCGATCTTTATGATCGACAAAGAAAAATACGACCGACATGTCATCGTAAAGAAGAAGAACGAAAGGACACGATTGCAGCCCTCAACAAGGTCGCGTGTCGGGTTCTTTATGCAAGAAGAAGTCCTGTATTCGACGTTGGACGTTGATGTCACATCCGAGATTGCTCCACGTCTACAGCACAACTTCGTATTCGAGGGCCATGGAGACGCCGTGCTGTTCGAAACGTACTACAACAAAGTCTTAAATGCAACAGGGCGTCCGTTCCCGATAGGCAAGACGAGCTTCCATCATGGTGGAAAGTGCTCTGATATTAGGAAGTATTTTTCTCAGAAGCCGATCCAACTAGGAACGCACTGGGTCTTCGTACTGGATTCGGACGAACCAGCCAACAACTTGAAGAACTTCATTCAATCGAAGTACAAGGATTTTATCAATAAATATATCTACGTCTTTCAATATTCAAAGTCAGATTTGCCAGGGGAGATCGAGCTGGAAGATCTGCTTCCGGTGCAGATGATGCAAGAGGTAGCGAGCGAAGCTGCCCGTAAGGCGGGCGAAGACATCACCGGAGTAAATTTCGATACAGGTAAATCGTTCGCCACGTATTTTCCAACCATCGTGAACGGACTTGAAGACGGAGATGTATTCAAACCTATCTTTAAAGAGTTGCTGAACCTCAAAATCGAAAAAACGGTTGCCCAGGTCAAGGATGATGCGACTTTTTCCGAATTGTTTCCGGAGTTCGCAGCATGGATAAAGACCGTGATCCCGACTCTGCTCGTCGGAAAGACTTCGCGGACAAAAGTAAAATGAGTCACGTTCGTTTATGGTTTCACCGTCAGTAACCTGGAAGTATTGGTTATTTAGACTCTTGCATTTCAGTCATTCTCCAAATCCACGATCACCTGCCCGCACGACTGATCGGTAGCTGCAGAAATTCTGCAACGCTTTCGAGACCAGCGGCTCAGGGAATCTGGATTGCTTGCTCTGAGTCTTCAGATGACACCACATTCCCGTCTGACGCCCTTTCCTCCTACGTTTCCGGTGGATGCTCACCCCGTCGAGGGTGCACGTCAGGTCCGATCGTTAGCCGCAAGCTGCTGTAAATGCCTCGTTCAAAGTTTTTTTCGTAATGATGTAGCCGTAGGTTGCTCGGGACGCCCCAGGGTTTGCCCTGCCAATTGTCCCAGGGAACCAGCGCGTTCGCCCATCGCTGATTCGGCGAAGCCTGAGGTGGTGACGTGTCTCTGATCTGCGGATTCGAAGGCTAAACGCTTGAATCCTCTGAGGTGTATTTGGATCGAGCACGCAAATTGCAGACGTTTTTGGATTTATACTTTGCCGTCTGAGGCCTTGTTTAAGGGAAATTTACCAAGCATCAGACTTGGATTCGCGGTTAGACGCCAACGAGTTCTTCGATTGGAATGGCAGGCGTTCGGCTTTCGCTTCGTTATCTGTTGATCTTCACACCGTCCAGTAATGAGCGTCCAAGATTTCGAAGCTGAAAAAGACCACACCGACGCTTCATGTGAACTCAAAGACCAGCTGATGGAGTGTGCGTTTTCCTGGCAAAAACAAGTGCTACAGCAAATCCGATTTCGGAACCCCTAAATGCGAAGCAGAGTTTGTTCGATCGACTCGCAGTGATTCTGGGAATACCTTTGTGGATTGGTTGATGGTGCGGATCGGAGTGGTTGAAACGCAAAGGGGCGGAGGACACAGAGGTGACGCTGGATGCGTATCCGGTGAATGTTTGGCTTGGTTTTGGGCTGAAGTATGTCGATTTTGTTTTGTGTTCGCGCGGAGCAAAGAAGCTTATGATTTGGTTGATTTCAGTCTGGTCGCTTGAGGCTTCCGAGTTTTGCGTCCCACAGTCTTGATTCAATAAAATTGCTCGCTTGGCTGGTTCGACTGTTTTTGCTTTGATATGTCTTCAAAGTGCGGATCGCCGCACCGATACAGCACCTTCCGTGCAAACCGCTCACGCAATACGTTTCCCACATCCATGGCAACCACAACCGAACTGCAATACAAACAACTCGAACGCATGATCGCGAACCTTGATTTCGCTATCCCGGTTCACGTTCGACGACGGGACGATGGTGCAATCCAAATTGATGCGGGAAATCCATACGTCATCGACGACTCCGATTCGATGGACTCGTTCCTGAACGACTTGATGGATATTGATGGGTCGCTCGAAGGCGATGAAACTCTCGACGAGTTCCTCACGATGCTTGATCCCTACTGCGAGTACTGATCGCTGGTCAACTCTCATCAAACCGGTAAATACGCTAGTGCAACGTTTTAAAATCTTCCCGAACCGAGACTTCGATCGTCCAAATCGATTCGCCGTCAAACAGGCCAAGTCCGCTTGAAGGGCATTCGCTTCGGCTGGAGCGGAAGCTTGGGGGGACCGGGCAGTTTGAAACACAGAGGAACAGAGGACACAGAGGTAGTGCCGGTGTGTTGCAGTCGTAGGGCTGGTCATCAGTAATGGACTCCGTGTTCTCGGTGTCTCTGTGTTTTAATCCCCAGTCTTTGCCGACCAACGTTCATCATGGAGTGTCCACCGCGAAGACCGATGTCTGTTGCTGATCACCACATATCAAACCGGGCTTAGAGTCCAGGGCAACGCTTTACCTCTGCGAACTCGACGTCTCTGCGTTTTACAATCTTCCCGAACCGAGACTTCGATCGTTCAAATCGACTCGCCGTCAAACAGGCCAAATCCGCTCGAAGGGCATTCGTTTCGGCTGGAGCGGAAGCTTGGGGTGACCGGGCAGTTTGAAACGCAGAGGAACAGAGGACACAGAGGTGGTGCCGTCATAGGGCTGGTCATCAGTGATGGACTCCGTGTTCTCGGTGCCTCTGTGTTTTAATCCCCAGTCTTTGCTGTCTGCTGCTTGATCAAATCCGGTAGACAGTCAGGCAGCCCAGGTCGGTTCGCACAGCGAAATCATCGCCCCAAAAGCCTACACCTGAATTTTTCACGACGTGCTCCAGCACAATCGTGCGTTTAGGCTTCGGCTGATCCAAGTCGAACACCGTCAGCTGGTCCATCGAGGTCACCGCGAACATTCGTCGTTCCGGATGCAAGGCAAAGTGCGTTGCCCCGTCACTCAGCGAAGGTAACTTGATTGGCGGGTCGATCCGAGACATTGACTTTAGATCGAAGAAGATCGGTCCCCATGGGCCGTACTGTCCGTTTCCAACTAGGAGCGTTCCTGAACTGTCGAATTGCAGCTCCTCTATAAACTGAAAGTCGGCCTGGATGTCGCCAATCTTGGTTCCATCGTCGACGCGGTAGACGTCGATCATGCCCGATTTGGAACAGACAGCTAGCTGGTTACCGTCTTGGGTCAGGGCGACGCATAATTGCGGTGTATGTCCGCCATAGGACTCCGGCTTGCACTCGATCGCCATCACGGAATCGCTTGTTTCCACATCCTGCACAACGATGTTCGGTGCATCGTACAACGCAATTCGACGTCCACCGACAGCCATGCAAGATGCCGGTGCTGCCTTGCCCTTATTGAGTGCGTTGAACTTCTTGGGCGCCGCCGGGTCCCACGCCAAAATATGGTGATCAGCGTTAACACAGAGCCGCTGAGTCTCTGCGGAAGAGCATAGGTCTAAGACCAGCGATTGCTTCGGCACCTGAGCGACCGCTGACATTGATCCCGAAGACGTCAACTTGACCAGCGAGTCCGTTGACGCGTCATATCGTGTCGTCAGCAGATCTTCGCCCACCTGAACCAATGGCAATTGACCGGTTGACGCTCCGCCCAGAAGGACTCGGTGTAGGGGCTCCCCAGGTTTCGCATCAGGGTTCTGCAACGTGTAACCGGCTTTGAGCTTCTTCCATTCCTCTTTGACCAAGTAGTCGTTCGCTTGATCAGCGGTGCTGAATTTCTTTGCCCGCTGACGCGGCTTTGCGGCGGTACCGGATTCGATCGTCGCTTCGAGCCCTTGCAACGTGTAACCCCAGACCTTTCCGGATTCTTTGTCAGTCAGAGATCGAGTTCGCTTTGTCTTGGCAGCGGCTGGCATATAGAAAGTTTTCTAACAAGATGAAAAGGCAGTGCGGAATCGCGGCACTAGCTAGGAGAACGGACCCTAGGAATCATTTTATTATTCAGCACCGCCGCACCAACGGGTATCCACGATACGCAAAACTGAATCCGAAAGAAGCTGACTCGGATTATCGGGCACTGTTGCCAAAAGGACGACAACGTTGACCGATCCTAGGTTTCGATAAATTGCAAAAACCGGTTTGCACGTGGGATCAGGATTTGCAATCCGCCACCAGCCGCAAGAACCTTTTTCTGCTGCGACCATGTATCTGCGGCCGGAGCACAATAGGACATCAGCGCGTCGTCTTTCGGGACAGGAACCAAGACCTTGTATCGGTGGATGACCTTGGCCAAAGTCACGTCAGCGGTGAACCGCTTGTGAGTGACGCGGTCTACAAAATTGGGGCGACTGTGAGTTGAAACACCAAGACGATGTGCCGGATGCCCGGACAACGTGAAATAGGAAGCTCGGTAGGGCGAAATACGCGGATCCTTGAAGCCGACAAGAATCATGCCGCGATCAAGGCTTACCTGAGCGACATCTTTTGAGAAGTCAATGCATTTGACTTCGCTGAGGATCTTCGAGTCTTTCTCACCATAGTGTCGCCTCAAAAACGCGATAGCAAGGTCCACTTTCGCCTGGACTTCCTGAGACTTGCTCCGCTGTTGAGACAACCAGTCTGCGAGTTGCATGATGCTGCCGGACAAAGTGATCTTACAAAAAGGTGATTCGCGAAAGCGTATGCCATCGAGATTTAAAATAGGAACACCGAAGAACACAGGATACCATGTTTCGATCTCGAATCACCTGATATAGATTAGTCCAGATGCTCGGCTCGGAAGGTGACGTATCGTTCTTGCTGATAATCGGGGCGTAGCGTGATATCGCCTAGCAAGTTTTCAGAGCTCTCCACTCGCCAAACTTCTGCTTGTTTATGCTTTGCCGACAATGCGTAAAATGTGAACCTGGCCCACGCATAGCTCCATTGTGGTTCCTGGCCTTCCTTCTTCGTTGTCTCGATCACCAAAATTGCCTCGGGATCAGTGCCCACCGCGAATGAGAAAAGACTTCCTGAGCGGTGCTCCGATTCGTACGTGTACAGCGGCTTTGCCATGAGCCGGCATTGCTCGACGCTGCCGTCACGATTGGTCACTGCTAAAGAAAACTGACGCGACAAGCTTCGAGCTTGAACCTCGCGAAGCCGCTGATTTCCCGCCGGCGTCGGTGCACCAGGGATTGGCTTCAGTTGCAAACTATCCTGTGGTGGTGTCCAAACGGTTTCGCCGGTGATCGTTGCTTTGATCGGTTTATCCGTCAGCACGTTAAAAGCGTTTTTACGATTGGTACGATCGCGATAAACGTACGTGAAGCATGTTCCCACCACCATCGGTACCGAATCATGCGTCCAAAGGAAGACGGCTCCGTTGTTTCCCAGACGAGCTGGATTGGTGTAATTGAGGATCGGCCGATCAAGCAGCTCACACTTTTCCTTTGAATCGCGGATCGTGATCTCGTAGCGCTTCGCCTGAGCCATGAAACGCTCGTCCCAATCTTCTTGCGCAACCAAGGCTCCCGATGTCATCGATGCCAAATAGCCCGCAACAAACACGACAAGGATTTGAAAACGCATCTTCCAGTCTCCAGAAACGCAAAGGCCGAACCGTTGCAAGCTTTCAAATTGCGAGCGAATTCACATCGCCGGCAATATCGACAGCTTGTCTATTGCGGTCCTATGATAGCACTTCTGCGGACCGCCGCGTCAATCATCCATGATCGTTCTTGGTCAATTGGCAGATTTCAGCCGGTCGATGTCCTTCTGGTAGCGTTCCTTGGAAAACTTGCTACGCGTTTTGGCCATCGATGCCTGCAATGATTGGATCGCCAACTGCTTCTCGCCAGCCTTTTCGTAGAAATCTGCAGCACGTTTAAAATCGTGCTCGCTGGAGTGTTCGTCTGTTTGGTGATGTAGCATGACGTGCTTATACGCCGCCAACGCCCTTTCATTCTCTTCAGCAGATAGCCATTCGTCTGCAGCTTGCCTCCAGGTCAAGTAGCTGAACGAGGTGCCTCGGGCGCCAAGTCGTTTGTCCATATCGATCGCTCTTGCTTCCGTTGCGGCGGCTCGTAGTCTTTTTTCATGCCGCGGGTCCAGCATTAGCTCTGCTTCGGCACTTAGCTTGGGCAGTGGGACTCCACTCGCCTTGCTGATTTGCTTTGCCGCATTGTGGTAGCGTTCGGCGTATGCATGCGTGGAACTGTAGGAGACGGCATCCAAATAGCAGTCGATCGCTTCGACAGACAGATCCGCTGAGTTGTAGACCTCTGCTAGCCTTGCCGAGTTGTGCTGTAACGTTCCCTTGTGCGTAGTAAGTGGCAGTGTGCTCATTGCCTTTTGTATCAACGCGCCAACTCGCTTTACCTCGTCCTTTTCGCCAGCTTTGCTCCACGCTTCGGCGGCGTTTATCAATGTTGATGCTGTCGAGACCGAGTTCGTCCTTGGCATCGCCTCCACCGCTCGCGCCGCAACTCGATACTGATATTTCGGATCGAGCATTGCTTGGGTCTTTTCGTCAAGCGACTGGATATCGGTTCCCAGGTCGGCCATGAAGGAGTTTGCTTTTGTTTGCAGCTTTGGCACATCATATTCGTTGGAATTTACCTCCAACGCGCGGAAGACCTGCTGAAGAGCCTCTTCCCGCATTCCGATTTGATCGTAGAGGTCCGACAGCTTGTCATAGTCACGGTGGACGGTGGCGCCCGATTTCCCGCGCAATCCTGTCATCGCCTGTTCGATTGCCTTTTGCGCACGTTCCTTTTCGTCAAGCTGAATCCACAATTCGGCGGCTCGAACCATGCCGTTGAAACGCAACGACTGGTTACCTCTGGCTAGGCGTTCTTGCTGTTCCGCCTCGGCACGCAGCGCGATCTTCGGATCAAGCATCGCTTCCTTGTCAGCGGCTCGGTCATCAGCCATGGGCATCTCTGGAGCAACGTTTTCTGCTGCGTCGGCGACCGCTTCCGCCGCAGGCTTATCCGAATCCGTTTCGAACGTTGCTTGATTGTCTTCGAGCTGTGAGTAGTAATGCAGTTTGGCCTGCATCGATCGAATTCGGTTCGGCTCGCTTTCGGTTCGTAAAGCGTCCAATAGCACCCCACTTGCAGAAATGTAGTCGCCAATCGCGGCGAACTGCGTCGCCAACTTGCTGACGTTCAGGTGTGCTGTCGGAACAGTCACGAAACCCATTTCCTTTTTCGCGATGAGCAGTGATTTACGTGCCTTGTTGATGTCACCTGCTTTTCGCAGCGCATCGGCCTCCTCAATGCGATGTAGAAACCGATCTTGCGGAGGCAATTCGTCGACCACAGCAGACATTACCGCGGCACCTTTGAACATATCACCGCTGTTAATTAGCAACGTTGCGAAAAGGATTCTGGATTTGTGGTCCATCAGATCAGGTGCTGTCTCGTGCAGTTTCGACAGTGCAGCGAGACGCTGGTTGGTGTTGTGGATCAGTTTTGTCGCGTAGTACTGCAACACCATGTGTGTTTTCACATCGCTGCTGTTTTGTTCCAGGCGGCTCAAGATTTTTCGAAAGACGGCATCGTTGGTTGACTCTGAAAGGCCGAATTCCCCAGAACTGACAAAACGTCTTGCTCTAGAAATGGGTGAGCTTGCGTTATCATCGAACGTTTTCAGCGACATAAACATCTCGTTGATCGCTGCCTGAACAACGATCTCGGCATTGCCCATATCGACAAGAAAAAGATGTGCGTCGATCAGGTCATCGGGTGTTTCGGAATGTTCATAGGCTTGAACCAATGACCGAATGATGCCAACCTTCAGTTGCAGATTAGGAGCCGCCGCGACGGCGTTCTCCAAGATGACTTGCGCTTTATCCCAGTCACGATCATTCAACAACTGCTTGCCTTCGTTAAAGGCGGTCGCCCATCCGCCCGAAATTCGGCTTTGCGCCGCGCGACGATTGGAAGAATTCGCCAGTAGCGCGCGAATCCGGCTTGTTTGTCCAGAAACGTTTCCCAGGCCTAGCATGCTTGCCAGTGACGCGAACGATCGGTCAAAGGTTTCTCGTTTAACGACGCCTCCGGCAACTTTTAACGCGCCAAGAATCCTCAGCAGATTTTCATCGTTTAGCCGAGATAGTTCACGTTGAAACTGCCGGACGGACAGTCCCAGTTCGGCCGCGGCCGTGTTCAAGTCGACTTCTCGCTGATATCGGCCCGAAGTCATCGAGATCGGCTCATCGGCCTGCGACGGATTCTTGATCCCAACTTCGTCACTTCTCAGAGCGACTAGATAGGCGTCAGTGTCTTTGTCGATGGCTCGTTCGACTTCGCCTTGATCTTGATAGACCGCCAATATCTCGTTGATTTGCGGATAGGCGGTACGATTTGCCAGAACCAACCTGCGGACTTCGTCGGATTTTTTGATAAACCCACTGTAATGACAAGACATGCAAGAGACGCCGTTGACAACCGTTTTGTCACCTTGGCGTGGGTCACTGACAATTTCGATCGGCCCCCGATCGATTCGGTTGCCGTCTGCATCGGTCAACATGTACCCGAGCATCCCGTTGGGAAGCTGAAAGATGATTTCGCCCCCGTCGTGCAAGAAGTGGCTGCGGCCGTTCCCCGGCCCCAGCGGGTTCCGGAAAAGGTTTTTACGTCCTGTGTTGCCGGCAAAGTCATAGCTTTTCCAATAGGCGCCAAAGACTGAATCGTGGCGCTCGATCAAGCGATTGTTCTGGGAGACGCCTGAACGCGCAAAGCCGGCCCGTACAACACGTCCGTTGGAAATATTGCGTTGTACGTCGACGCGAAGCTGTTCTTCCAATTCGTCATCGGTCTCTGGAATTTGCGCGAGCGAGTGATACAGCGGCGGTCGTGAGGCGTGGTGCAAAAACCAGTCGGCACGAACGACCGGAAAGTGCGTCTCCGTCACCTTCGCTGCGATTTGGGCTTCAGGAATATTGGGAGCAATACCATGGGGGTAACCAGCAAGGATCTCGTCCCAATTCTCACTATTCCACCCCAGATCCCGAAGATCGAAGCGGAAAGTACGCTGATCAGTTTTTAAGGGGTGAAGCTTTGCGAGTTCGCGATTCCAGGAAAGGCTATTGATCAACTTCGCAAGCGCGACTTCGTAAACTTTCAAGCCTTGTTCGGGCATGCCGCCGTTAGCAAGATTGCTAAGCGTAAAATACCGCAGGTAGGCTCGATCACCTGGCGTCTGCGACCGAAGATCAACTGCGATTGCTTTGTAGAGGTCTGCATGCGAAATCAGTTCGACCGATCGCGAAGCCTTGCCCGTCGGTGCACCGCTACGAATCCAATCTCGGATCGTGTTGACTTCGGTTTCAGACAATGTCGATTCGCCCTGCGGTGGCATCGGGGAATCTTTGGAAACGATACGCTGAAATAGCTGTGAATTGTTTTCGTTGCGAAGCGTGACCAAGCCTGATGAGACCAACTGATCACGGTCAAGCACATAATCAAAACCGCCTTCATCGGATTGATTCTGGCCATGACATCGATGGCAATGCTTTTTTAGGATTGCCAATGCTGCCGTCGAGTTTGCAATCGGACTTCGTTCGACGTCTGCCTCGTCTGCATTTGGCTGATCCGCAACCGGCTTGGCAGGCTTGTTCTGTTCGGCGAGGTGCTGCTGTAAGAATTCTTGATCAGCGTTGCTGAGTCGATTAATCGGAAGGCTGACGATTCGACCATCGGCCCGTTCCAAGACGACGTTCTTTCCTCGAACGGCAACTAATTCTGCTTCGACGCGGTACTTCCCGGTCTGATCAGTCCATTGCCTAGCAGACGAAACCGACGGTGCGAGCGCGAACGACGCCACCACAATGACTAGTGCGAGCCAACGCATCCCCTAAACCTCTCATCCAATAATAGAGATATCATGAGATCGAAAGGCTTATCAGCCTATCTGATCAGGGCGCGTCTTTCCATCGTATTTCGTGAATCAAACCCCCTAGCGTCTAATCGTTTTTAGTTTTGGTCTCGTGTGAAATCGCCTTCTACTCTGAAAAACCGCCTAAAGGAAACGCTTCTTGCGCGAAGTTCAACACGTGAAAAGAAAATCAGCCTCATCCGTCAGTGACGAACGAGACTGATTCGAATAGGTTTCTTACTGGGCATCCAAACACGTCAGTGATTCATAACGCTTGCGTTTGTTAGATCACTTGCTGAATGATTTGCCGATCCACGGTTTGGGAGAGGCTGTTGATACAGCTGCGTAGTAATCACAGCTGCTTAGAAATCCATGAACGCGTCGGCAGCTTGCGTCAACACGGGAAACGAGGCCACAGGAGCGACGGGAGCAACAACAACCGGCTTGCCAGCATTCTTCGGCTTCGGAGCGACGTCGTGATGATCGCTTTCCACGTCACCGGCATTGCCCAGTTGGAACCGGCTGACCATGATGTCCAATTGCCTTGAGTGATTGAATACGGAACCCGAAGTTCCGGCGAGTTCCTCGGTCTGGTTCGCGTTTCCTTGCGTCAGCTGATCGATTTGAGTGACCGCTGCGGTAACCTGTTTGATCGCCGACAATTGTTCCTGCGATGCGGCGGCAATTTCTGCGACGATATCCGTCACACGTTTCACCGAGTCAACGATCTCACCCAGAGTCTCGCCGGACTTGTTGACCAGTTCCGTACCGCGTTCAACCTTGCTGGCCGAATTCTGAATCAGACTCTTGATCTCTTTCGCCGATGAAGCGGTTCGCTGAGCCAGATTTCGGACTTCGGAAGCCACAACCGCGAATCCACGTCCTTGTTCGCCAGCACGGGCGGCTTCGACCGCGGCATTCAAGGCCAACAGGTTTGTCTGGAACGCGATTTCGTCGATGGTTGTAATGATGTCAGAAATCTGTTTCGAAGACTCGTTGATCTCATGCATTGCGGTGACAGCGTCGCCGACAACGACGCCGCCATCGGTCGCGATATCGCGTGAGCTGTTTGCAAGGGCGCGAGCTTCCTGAGCGTTGTCGCTGTTCTGCTTGACCGTCGAAGTAATTTCTTCGAGGCTGGACGCGGTTTCCTCTAAACGGGAGGCCTGCATCTGAGCGCCACGAGAGATTTCTTCGGCTGCGCGTGACATCTCATTAGAAGCAGTCGCGACCGTTGTAGACACCTCGCGAACCTCGGAAAGCGCGTTGCGGATCGAGCTTACCGCTACGGAAAGTGCTTCGGAGACTTGACCGATACCATCGCTGCCGAGGTCAGGGAAATCGACTTCAAAATTCCCGCCGGCGATTCGGTTGACCAATTTCAACACCGTTTCGACTTTGGCCTCCGTCTCTTCGGATTGCAAACGGTCCTCTTCCATTTGAGCTTTGATCTGTGCTTCCATCTCGGCACGTTTCTGATCGGCGATTGCCTTTTCGCGTTCCTGGCGTCGAACCGAAACCGACAACCAGAACGCAAACGCCGCCACGCTAGCGGCGACCACCAACCCGACGATCCACATCATCGACAGGCGATTGCTGATCAGCTCCCGAACTTCGTCTTCTGTGTCGGCGGCGTTCTGATTGGTCGTTGCGACAATCACGTCAACAGACTTGCGGTGATCCGCAAAGAGCGGCGCCAACTGCTGTGTCAAAATGTCTTTCGCCAAGTGGTATTCACCGGCTTGGATTGCGGGGATCAGCTCGCTATCCATCACCGCAAAGAACGCTTCAGCTGGAACACGTGACGTTTCATTGATCTCTGTTTTTAACTTTCCTTCTGGAAGACTGTTGCGCCAATGCTCCTGACGGTCCGCGTATTCTTGCTTCAGTCCGGCGTACCGATCGACCAATTGTTTCACCTCGGCAGGATCTTTCTCGCCAGCCAACAAGTGGGCGGTCAGATAGGTTTCGACAATGTAGTTAGGAGGCGGCAAAACGTCTGCGAGCAAGTCTTTGTTTAGAACAACGCGTTCGTAGTGTGGGCCGTGAACCTTAGCGATGTTCAATGTGGAAACAGCCAACGTTCCGAAGACCAGAAACCCAATGGCAAAGACCGCTGTCAGTGCGACAAGCTTGCCAATCATTGATTGTGTCAATTGTCGAAAAAGATTCATCAAAGCGTGCTCGTGGTAGTTTCGTAAAAAAAGGTGAAGATGTGCAGTTCGAAAATTTCCGCCACGCGAATACCCGCTGTGTTGGCGCACCGCAGGTTACGGTGCCTGAACGGACAGCAGTTCAAGGGCGGTATAGTGAGATAAATTGTTGGTGCCGAAATTCCTTTCGCCTGAACGGCGTTTGCCATGTTTATTGGTTGGCGTCGCGGGCGGAGCAGCCACACCGCGGTGCAAGGTTTAAATTCTCCGGCCTGTCACTTAAGAGAGAAGAAGCGATCGTGTGACGACTTGTGTTTGGGAAAATATCGCGTCCCTGACTTGATGCCGATTTATCCGGTGAACAATCAAGGACGAAGGTTTAGTCATTCAGTTCTTTCATTGTTTTCATAGATCCATCAAACCGAGCTTATGTCACGAAAACCCCTCGCGTGAAATCTGGTCGGATAACCTACTTTGGATTCAGAAGTCCGGTGCAAGGCAAAGCGATTCACAACAGGTCGTTTGCAAATTCGCGATCAATGCAGCACTAGTCTGATGGTCGATCCGATGAGTTAACGCTAGTGCCATGCAGGGAAAGGCCCCGTTCAGACCAACGTCAGCGAATGTCGGCTTTCGCGCAAAAGCATCCCGTTTGAATACGAGTCGTTGCCATCGAGGCCGAACAATGGAGTGACCGATTCAGAATCGAAGTATGAGCCGAATCGCGTCATCTCCAATGTTTTCAAGCAACATCGAGGCTATGCAGGAATCTGCAAATCGGTCTGTTGGCGAGGTATCAAGCGATTCAGATCGAGAAGTGTGATCAATCTCTCGCCCACTTTCGCAATTCCGTTCACACAGGTTGCATCGAATTCGGCACAGATACTGGGCGTGTCCTCGATGTCTGAATTAGCCACATTGAGAACGTCATTGACACCATCGACCAATAGGCCGGTGATTTTGTCGTTGATCGTGACGACAATAATCACGGCAAACTGGTTGTACTCGATGGTGGGCAGCGACAGCTTTGAACGCAGATCCAAAATCGGAACAACCGTGCCCCGCAGGTTCATCATCCCACGAACATAGCCAGGCATATTTGGAACGGGCGTGATTCGCGACAGCCCCTTGATTTCTTGGACCCGCAGGATTTCGACACCAAATTCTTCATCGTTCAGCTTGAACGTAAGGAACTGACTCCCGTCGCCGGTTCGTTGAGCTAGGACGTCCGACTCATCGATAACTTCTGACATTCAAAACTCCAAAACTTGTTTGATTGGATGACCGCCAGCTGCTGTCGAATAAAAGTAACTGGAATGTCGCTCGACTCGTCTAAACGCAGAGTCGTCTGAATTCATTCCGAACTTTTCTTGGCAAGGCTGCAACTGCGATCGAACGTGCTGGGTAGCCAATCGTGTTCAGGATTGGCTATCGTAAGAATGGATCTGTACCGGCAATGCTCTGGCACGCGTCCTGTAGTCAATCTATGCCGATCGATGGATCGGTGACGTATCGATGTGGGCAAACCTTCGCGGGACCTGTTGCGGTTTGCCCTCTGTGCATTGCTAAATGCCTCTCTGTCGCTACGGGATGTCGCCAAATTGGCGATTCCCAGACAAGGGTCCATCAGTACGGGAATCCAACGATTCAAAAGAGAAGAAAAGGAGTAGACGTCGTCCAGCGGAAGCGTTCGCTAATCACGTGCCAACAGCCATACACCACGTTTGATCTGTTCGAGCAAAGGTTTCCCCTGGATGGTTGCCAGGTCTTCAAGAGTGAAGTCATACACCGAGATCGAATTCGAGCTCAGTTCATCCACCCGTATCACTCGTGATTCGTCATCACCGGCCAAAAGGTAGAAGCGGCCCGGCTGAAATTGCGGATCGACCCTCACCTTGTTATCGGAGCCGCGGTGCAGATCCAACTTTGCCTCGATGCGGTAGCCTTTCGCGAAAGTCCCTGGCAGTTTTGGTATGTCGCTGGCTGAATCAATGACTGGTCGCTCGCCGTCATTCTGCTGATGACCTTCTAGGGTGATCTCGAATTCGAGTGCCGTGACCAGATCCCGAAACGCTTTGATGGCAGGGTTGATCAACCCTTGCATTCGGGTCTGAGCGTTCCGAACCTCGTTTAGCTTTGCAGCCGGAACCGCTTGTCGTCCCTGTTTGGCACCGGAGATCACCATATTGACGGTGCCGTTCCACTGGCCGACGGTCGTGCTAAAGCTGGTTTCCAATTGCCGAACGCGTTCCAGTGCCGTCCGTGACCTGCCGAGTTCGAACTCCTTTTGTGCTTCGGCAACGGACGAAGGGTAAGAACCTACACCAGGAAGCCCGTCGATGACCACTTCGTTCGGAAGTCCTCGAACGGCACCGCCTGGAAGGCTTCCGGTCCGCTGAACCGCGGCGATCAAGTTGGAAAAGTGGGCGGCTTCGAGCTGAATCATGCTTCGACAAAAGCGTTGGGAGAGAAGTCCATCATCGCGATATTGTGGGAACAGTTTACAGGCTGAGCACAGGCTAATGCCAGTTGATCGGTGAAACGGAATCGAGAAACCGACGCTAGTGCGTTTGCGGTTTAGGTGGTTGCGGGATTGAGCCGTGTAGGCGCTAGCCGCGGTTGAGTAGACTTGGCCGTTCGATATCAAGTAACCGACGCTAGCGCGTTTAAGGCTCAGTTGGGTTGTCCTTGAGCCGCTTCGGCGCTAGCCGCGGTTAGGTGGATTCTGGAAGTCGACATCAAGCAACCGACGCTAGCGCGTTTACGGCTCAGGTGATTGCGGCCCAAGTGATTGCGGGACTGAGCCGTGTTGGCGCTAGCCGCGGTTGGATGAATTTTGGAGGCCGAGGTCAAGCAACCGACGCTAGCGCGTTTGCGGCTGAGGTGGTTGCGGCCCAAGTGGTTCCGGAACTGAGCCGCATCGGCGCTAGCCGCGGTTGGGTGGATTAGGGAGGCCGCGGTCAAGCAACCGACGCTAGCGCGTTTGCGGCTCAGTGGTTGCGGCCCAAGTGGTTCCGGAACTGAGCCGTGTTGGCGCTAGCCGCGATTAGGTGGATTTGGGAGGCCGAGGTCAAGCAACCGACGCTAGCGCGTTTGCGGCTCAGGTGGTTGCGGACCAAGTGATTGTGGGACTGAGCCGTGTTGGCGTTAGCCGCGGTTAGGTGGATTTGGGAGGCCGAGGCCAAGCAACCGACGCTAGCGCGTTTACGGCTCAGGTGGTTGTGGACCAGTTGATTACGGGATTGAGCCGCATCGGCGCTAGCCGCGGTTGGGTGGATTTGGTTGTTCGACATCAAGCAACCGACGCTAGCGCGTTTACGGCTCAGGTGGTTGCGGACCAAGTGATTGTGGGACTGAGCCGCATCGGCGTTAGCCGCGGTTAGGTGGATTTGGGAGGCCGACATCAAGCAACCGACGCTAGCGCGTTTACGGCTCAGGTGGTTGTAGACCAAGTGATTGCGGGATTGAGCCGCATCGGCGTTAGCTGCGGTTGGGTGGATTTGGGAGGCCGAAGTCAAGCAACCGACGCTAGCGCGTTTGCGGCTCAGGTGTTTACGGCGTAGGTGGTTGTGGGACTGAGCCGCTTCGACGGCGCATTGCTAAACTCATTTTGCGATGGCGAACATACGGCTTGATTGACGCAATTCGCGTCTCAAACTTAAAACGCAATCCGATAAAGTGTTTCTTTCCCTTTTGACCAAAACAAACTTTCTGACTCAACGTTACATCAATGAGGTTTCAACTTCGGATAAGATCCTCAATACCTTAGTGATCCTTGACACCTTCGATGACGAATCACGGGTCTCGTTTTGATCACTAATACTTGTCGAGCTTCCGTCACTTTGCTTTGGAGTAAGAAATGAAGTTTGCTATGGGTATGCTGTCGGTTCTGGGCTTTTGCCTTGCGTTGACTTCGATGGGATGCGGACACTCAGAAAGCGTGGTCGCACCAGACCCAAACACCGTCGAAGAAACGGTTCCCGGTGGCGCCATGAGTGAAGAAGAATACGCAAAGGAAATGGCGAAAGCTGAGAAGGGTTGATGCCCTTTAAGCGAAGCTTGTCTTTCGAAGATACCCCAGTGCTGAAGCGGATAGGTTCACGACTTAGCCGCTGTGATCGCTTGTATCCCAAGCAAGCGAACACCATTGGTATCGCAGTGTAATCAAGCTTCGCAATGTAGAGCGATTTCTGCATGATCATTTATCATGCGATAACATCTTAGCTTTGACCTGCGCGTGACCTTGCACCGTCTCGATCAGGATGCGTTTAGTCAAGGCGATTGTGATCACCTATATCGTTTTACAGTCTTTGTCCAACGCGAGCGGGCTTCGCGTTATCTTCGAAAATGGTGCGTTGCCAATATAGGGTCGCTTCCACAAGTGGCGTCATGAGGCTACATCCGACCGACGCGTCCATCCAATGGACACTGTAAATTGGTTGACCGATGGCTTCTAAGTCGGGTCAGCGCCATCGTCTTCTTAAGGGCTGCAACGCAACGCTTCCATCGTCCACTGAGCATGTGCGTTGATGCGCACTTTGGTTCGCATGGTCTTATAAGCAAGCTATAAGCAAATGCCTTCTTTTCAATCCTCTGGACTCACCACGCCAAACGAATACTCTTCTGTACACTGTTATGATATTTTTAATGTTTTAAGCATTTTTACATAAGATCTAACGGACCCTTTGAACACCCCACTGGTTTATGTAAGGGCTGCCTGTATTTCAAAGGCAACTTTTCTTTTTATTCATCCGTGGAGCAACTCAATGCGAAGCAATGGTGTCAGGGACGGGCGTTCAGCATTCACACTCGTGGAATTGCTAGTCGTCATCGCCATCATCGGTATCTTGGTGGGACTGCTTTTGCCTGCCGTTCAAGCGGCACGTGAAGCGGCGCGACGAATGAGCTGTAGCAACAATTTCAAGCAATTAGGCTTGGCGATTCACAACTACCATTCTGCATTCAAGCAGCTTCCGCCTCATGGCGGCGGTACCGGTAAAGGCTTGGAAACACCACCGGCGTGGTGGCGTGCTAGTGACACGGCAAACCGTAAGGCACTTAGCGTTCACGTCGCCCTGCTTCCTTATATGGAGCAACAGGGGCTTTGGGATCATATTTCCAATCCCAGTATCAAGACTGTGACAGGCGCTCCGCCGCCAGCGATTACCGGAGGAGCATGGCCAGCGATGGGTCCCAGCCCCAAGGCATATTCAACCAATCCCGGATATATCCCTTGGCAAACCGAAATCCCAACCTTCCGATGCCCTAGCGATCCTGGCCAAGGTTTGCCCGGTCGAGGACGCGTGAATTACGGTCCATCCCTTGGGGACGCACCTCGTACGAACTTGGCCAGTCACTTCGATCGAGCCGAAATGGTTCCAAGCTTGAGTGGCGGTACGGTTGCCAACGCGAAGATTCTTCATCGCGGGTTCTTTGCTCCGTATTCGGAATTCAAGTTCCGCGATGTCAAAGATGGACTTTCAAACACCATCGCGATGGGTGAGATCGTGTCGAACCTACAGGACAACGCGATCAACGGATCGATTTCATGGGACTCCGGTGGCGACAATAACGACCACTTCGTGAACCCATTGCACTGTGTCGATTCCAACGAGATCGATCCTGAACGACCACGGTTTTGGTGTTTGTCGTCCAGCGGTAACTGCACTCCGCCTGTTTCTATCGTCAACGGAGAAACCAACGGTCGCGGGATGAGCTGGGCGTCGGCGTTCCGTTTGTCGATCTCGGCCGTCTTCACCGTTCGTCCTCCCAACAGTGAGTTGTGTATCGGAAAGTGGGCTGACAACGAAGGCAACTTCTCGGCAAGTAGCCACCACCAAGGCGGTGCACACATCTTGATGGGTGACGGTGCTGTCGTCTTCATGACGGACTCCGTCGAATCGGGTGACCAACACGCCACCGGTATCTTCGATGGAAACCGTCCCGGAGACCGAAGTCCCTATGGCCTATGGGGTGCCCTGGGAACCAAGGGTGCTGGCGAAGTGATCGATGATGCGATCGCTCAATAACGCCCAGTAGTCGATACCCAAAAGTGAACCGTCCCTGGAACGAGCGTTTCGCAGCTTGTTCCAGGGAACACTTCTGCTGAAGACGCGGATTTATTAAATCCCAAGTCAATTCTGTCTGCCACCATGGGGTAGGTTCTCTCGCCTGTGCTGACCAATGATCTTTTGACACTCCGATTCGGTCTATTCGCAATCGTCCTCCTTGCTCGATTTCATTGGGAATCAACGTTTCTTCCACAGAGAGAAAGGCGATAGTGAAATCACTACGTCACTGCGATCGCTATCTTTAGTCAAGGCGATTGGCAAGCAGAAGGAGCCAGCCCGCAAGACCGGAAAAGGCGTCAATGTTCGCGTGGTTCGATTATCTTGTTGAGTCGCGATCTCAATTTAAAGCGAGGTGCTGATCGGTGGTTGTCGAAGACGAAACTGTATCTTTATCGCCCTCGATCACTCGAGCTTCGATAACAGGCGTATTGCGATTGCCTTAAACGGATTGGGCAGCCAACCCTGTTGGAGTGCGAGTAAGCTTTTTCTGCAGATGCACGCACCAGCTACTTCGCAGTCCACATGGCAACGGCATGCCCAAAAGCGTGGTCCCGCCAAATTGTCGCGCGATCTCAATCGGGTGGCGATTGCATCGATCGCGATCCTATTGGTTGGTTTACTTGTCTGGCTCCTGTTCCCACCATTCTTCGCGCGCCAGACACAGTTGGTTTTGATTCGTGCCGATCACGCGGCATCCATTGATGTGCCCGTCGTTCCATTTGCGGAACAAGATTTACGTTCACTACAGTCAGTTGATGGATGGAATGTGTCTGATTGGAGTTCCTTATGGAAATCAACTTCGTCCGCCAATCAGCTTGGCGATCGCTTTGCCGGCCAGCAGTTGCGCAGCGACGACACGTTGGTCGTCTGTATTGCCGCACATGGCATCAGCAGTGCCAGTGGTCCGGTGCTACTATGCAATGATTTCAGTTTACGACGCCAGAGTTCTGGTCGAATCGCAGTCGAAGAACTGCTCGACCAAATCCGACGTTCGAGCGCAGGAACGAAGATCCTCGTCGTTTATGACGCGGGGATCGAGTTCGACCCACGATTGGGCGTGGTGTCCAACCGCTTTGCCAGTCAGCTATCTGATGTTGTCGAAAAAACGAACGACCCATCGCTTTGGGTTTACTGCTCTCATGGGCGAAACCAACATTCGTTCGTCGAAGACGCTGCCAATCAAAGTGTGTTTGGGATGTTCTTCACCGCGGCAGCAGGTGGAGCCGCCGACCTGGATCAAGATCGCCAACTGACGCTTCATGAACTTGAGCGCTTCACGAGCGCAAACGTCGCGAAGTGGACCAATAGCGGATCGTCTGACGATTGCTTTCAGTCGCCAATGCTTTTATGGGGTGGTGATCAAAGACAGCAGCCGAATCCGGTCGTGCTTTCAATCGATCCGTCGAAGGAACCCCAGTCTTGGTCGACCGCAGAGCTGCTGAATCAAAAACACAAGGATTCGGGTTCGAGCGTTCTGGCCAGTGAGACATTCGCGAATAATGCGAGTTCCCCAGGCGTCATCAACCGGCTTGCCTCGACGTCGACCAACAACGCACAGGCCGCACCCCCCAAGACGGAATCACAAGACGGCACACCTGCGTCTTCGGACCAAAGCTCGACTGACAAGCCGGCGAAACTTGCGTCGGCCAACAGTGATGCTGCTTTGTTGTACTCGGCTTGGCAACTACTTGACCGACTCACAGACCCGAGCGGACAAAACGCTATAGAACCGAACGGCAGCGTTGCCTTGGCGACCCGGCCTCATCTATTGCGAGAACTTCAACGTGAAGTTCTGTTGATGGAGCGGTATGTTCTTTTCGGATCCCAATCCCAGCAAGAGATTGGACGTGAACGGATCTCCCGATTGGTTGACTCGGTGACCACGGATGTATCGAAAAACAGGCAGAATCCCCAAGCAATCAAAATTGCAGATGCGGTCTTTCCACAATCTGGAACACAACGGGCAGATGGATTACTTGCGGAGATTGACACCGACGATTTAGGACTTGGCCTATTGATCGGTGAACTGCTGGATAACCCAATAAAGATCGACCTCAGCGGACTGGATGTTGCACTTCGACGAAGCGATCGCCAAGCATTCGAGGTCTGGATCAACACCAAATGGATCCCTGAATGCGAGCAGTATCGTCAGCTTCGTTGGATTAAATCTCTCGGACAGCAGAAGGAACTTGCTTGGGAAACGCTTCAATCGGCCGCGCGATCAGCACTTCTGGGATCTCGGGTAGCCGCCCTCGACTTGATCCACAATGGCTGGTGTCGCGAACGCGTTGAGCTGGCTGATGCGGATCATCTGTTTGCGGCAGAACTTCTAGCAAATCACGTCGGGGCGGACTGGCAAACGCGAGCCGCAAGCTTGTTCGATAAAGCGAGGGCGAAGTATGAAGCCGCCCAAAAACACACCGACAACTTGGCACAGCTTGAGTACAGGTTCGAAAAGGCGATCAGCCAAATTCCGATTTACCTGTCGATGCTGACCAAAATCGAAGACGAAGATTACCGCAATAACGCTATCGAACTCGTTGAAATACTTATCAAAACAACGAAAGAAGCGGCTGACACACTTGTGCATTCCGACACAAGCGACCTCGAAACGAGTCGCAGTCGATTGACAGCCCTGGATCTCGCGTTGAACCAAGCGGGAAAGTTGCTCGGTGACGCTTCCGCACGCCAACTGATTGATGGGGCTGCGGATCTAAACACAGCACACCTTGCACGAATTCTGTTGTCCAGTCCGCTCTTGAACGCGAGCCTTCGGATGCAGCTTCATTCGGTCGTTCACTCCGAATCGTCGCAAAAGCTCCGCACCTATGGACTTGCTGACCTGACAGTTCCCGCATCGGGCGATCAACAAGACGAAGTCTCGTGTGTTTGCGGTGTAGAACAAGCACGTGCAATGGCAAACCTGTTCACCGAGTATTCGGAACTTGTAAATCTGACGTCGGGCAACCCATCAGGAATGATCCAAAAGTCGCTTGATGCAATTCAGCAGTCGCTCGCGCAGATCACGAACAGCGAAGCGACCAACCAAGAAGACTTTTCCGCGTTGGTGACCACATTCGAACAGGCCGGAGTGTCGTTTTACGAGTCCTTGGTGCGTGACCTTTTGAACTCAACATCGACAGACCAGGTGCCTCAGCAACTGCGTTCGCTGCGAATGCTTGACGGTCGAGACGCTTGGCGTTTTGCATCGATTGACACGACAACGCTTTCGCTTCCCAAGAGAATCCAGTCGACACAATCTTGGCTTGCTCGACGCCGGTGGCAACGAGAGACATTCCAAGATTTGAATGACGCGGCCCGTTCTGATACCGTCGTTGCGGCTCTAGATCAAAACGATCGCCCTATCAGTTTGCCTTTGGTCAAGTCGGTTCAACAAGTTGACTTGCAGTATCAGAACCAATCCAAAATCACGCTGCAGATTGCCAATCCGAGTGATCGACCGATGTCGCTGATTCTATCAGTCGATGTCGACCGCATGCTTGTCGATCTTTCGTCACCCGAATCAGCTGGCCACGATTCTACGGAACCCGAATTTCAGTGGTCGACAGCCTCAACAGAATTCGGCACGCGACAATCGAAGCCATTTCAACTGAAAGCCCATGAAAAACGCGATCTGGTTTTCAACGTCCATCGAAATGGCCTCGCCAGCGAGTCAACCGAATTGACATTCGACTTCTTTGCGACGAATCCAACCGAACTGGCGATCGATTCAACCACACTTCTGGCGAGGCACATCATTGATGTCCGAATGCCAGTCGCAGAACTGTTGATTCGCCATGGCGATCAGGATGCAAGCTCCAGCGAGTCCGGTTTGGAAATTCGACCATTCCCAAACCGAGTCCAGGATCTACAGTTCGGCTTGATTGGGCAGACGAATGCCCAAAAGTCTGTTGAGCTAAATTGCTTTGCGATCGGCAAGCCGATCGCCGATTCAGACTGGCTGGATCATGCTTCGGACTATGTCGGAGCACCGTTGTTCGCTGCAAAGTACGCGATGTCAACGGATGGAGCACCTTGCTTTGCAGGCCCGGCCGAAGGCGCTGCACCTGAAGCCGAAAAACCAGCTGACGAGAAGGCTTCTCCGGTCCCGTCGCAGCAAATTCCTCACGGAATGATCGCGGTGATCAAAGATTTAAGCACGGGCCAATCAACGTTTCGATTGGTGGATTTCGCGATCCAACGTCCTCGTCGCTTTTTGGATGCGAAAGTCTCATTCGATGGGAGCCGTAATCAAATCGTCATCGAGCTGCAAACCCGCGATCCGCGTTACCTTCCACCGGGAGGGCCGGTCAACGTGAGTTGTTACCTAGAAGGCGGAAGCGAACAGACACGCGGAAAGCTCAGTGGTCTGCTATCCGCCAGCCGACCTCGCGAAAAACTTTTCATCGACCTTGCGGCCCCTTCCGCAAAACCGCTTCGGATGTACATCGATGTCGACGACTACCCACGTGCGTTCGTGTTTGATGTCGTCTGCCAACCCGGAAACATCATTGGCGAACAAACGGACCTGGTCGAACTAGCAATGACCAGCGATTCGCTTCGCGGAATCTTGCCTGCATCAGACGAAATTCCCGTTTCACTAAAAGTAAACGCGCCGGTCGGAAGCTTTGAATCGCAGAACGATACGATCGAATTGGGTTTCGATCTGAACGGCGATGGGGCTCCTGACCCGGAATCGAGCGTGATTCTAGACAGCGATCGCGAAGTCCATATCGGGATTATCAAAGCGACAGCCGATGGCAAGGTGACGATCGACGCGACAGCGACCGACCATCGTGTTCTGCTGCCATCGGTTCGCCTCGAGAATATTGATATCCAGGTCGCGGCAGAAATGGAAATCAATGAGGTCAATTATAAAGCAGCGCCCATCGATCTATACATCGATACGGCAGCACCGGTGATCGGTCCGGTCGACAAAGTATCTCCTTCGCGTCCGTCCATCGCGGGGCAGGAAACGGATCTACTGGTCTTCGGATTTGACGAAGCCGCTGGGGTTCAGCAAATTGAAGCCGTTTTTGACAAAGATGGCTCGGGTGAATTTCCTGAAGACGCAAAACCAATGATCGCCGTTCGCCAGTCGTCTCGGCAGTGGGTTTTGTCTGCGAAGTTGCCCGCGGACCTCGGTCCACACACCCTGCTCGTCCGGTCAACCGACGCAGTTGGGAACACGAGTGAACCTTATCCTGTCGATTTAAATGTCCAAGCGGCAGTGGAAGGTGCAAACCCAAGCGAACTTCCGTTTGTCGAATTGCTCGGTACGATTCAGCTGCGTGGTAAAGCTGTGCCCGGTGCGGAAATCACGCTGATCGATCTTGCCCCCGCCAAAGCACCGACGACGTCGGCCCCAATCGTTGCCAAAGCAGATTCGGCTGGACTTTACAAAATCGCAAAGCTGAAACCGGGATCGTATTCTCTGATGGCGCGAGGCGTCGTACGAAACCGCGTCCATCTTGTTGAACAAACTTTAACTGTTCCTGGCACAGACCCGACGAATCGGCACGATATCGAACTGCCCTAGTGCTTTGTTCCAACTCGATTTTTGGATTAGCCGTAAGTTGTTGGCTACGGTTTCAGCGCAATAACCGAGGCTAACGCCCGTCGGCAGATGCCCCGAACCCGCTCAATTTTAGGATCAGCCGTATGTTGTTGGCCACGGTTTGAGTGCAATAACCGGGGCTAACGCCCGTCGGCTCATGCCCCGAACCCGTAATTTCAAATGGAACGAGGCTCAAGCGGTTTTGCTTGCAAAGCGGGCGGCCACACAATCGGCATGTCCGGCAATGTTTCGAGGGTTCTTTTAAACGCGGTGATCGATTCGACCGATACGGCATGATGTGCATGCTTACTGCCATCGATGGGGCTGGCAAGCGGCAAACCTCGACGCCACATTCACGGAAACGTATGACTTTGCGCCGCGACTGTCTAACGAACATCTTCTGTATCGCCGGATTGCTGGCGATCGTCGGATGTGCGACGGTTCCACCGGCAGCCGCTCCGGCACCGCCCGCAGCTGCGCAGGCCGGTGGTGCGACCATTGTTGCGGTCGCCGCACCGGCACCGCCCGCAACAACGCTGCCTCAGTTTTTGGGGCTAGATCTCGTGTTTGGTGGTGCTCAAAAGGCGACACTGTGCGTCCGCAATCGATTAGGTGCACGCTTTCCTGGGCTGGAACCCAAGCCGCCGGTAAAATCGATCACCGATCCGGCCAATCTGGAACCGGGCGCAAGTCCAGCAGTTCAGGCGGCCGCCAAAGCCAAAGCGGAAGAAGACCAGGCACCTCAAAAGGCGAAAGCGATCCGCTATCTGGCTAGCCGTGGATGTGGTGAATGCTTTCCCGATACCGAAGACGCGCTGCTCGCCGCTTTGGACGATTGCAATGAGACGATTCGATACGAAGTCGTCCGAGGTTTGCAAAGCTCGGTGGGTGGATGCTGCCAAAGCTGTAAAGAAAACAGCTGCTGCACCGAGAAGCTAATTCAGAAACTTTACAAAATGGCCTACGGCAGAGACGACTACGGGTGTTTTGTCGAGTCCTCGGCAAGAGTTCGTCGCAACGCACGATTGGTGATTTGCAAATGTGGTGGAGGACCGACGACAATCGACGGAGCTGCTCCCTTGGAAGGCCCTGGTGATGAAGTGATCATAAGCGAACATGCAGAGCTTTCCGGTGCATCGATCGCGTTGAAAACCAACGAGCCGGCTGATGTGGACCTCACTTCCGTTGCACAGGGATTTGCCCAACAAATCCGGTCACTCGAATCCGGGTCACAGGAAACGGCCTTGCCGGAACCTAGCCCAAACGACACGAAACTTCGAAACGACGCCCCACGGCGTTCAATCGGTTCTGGAGTTGTCGTTGCCAACACGCCGCTTGGCAGTTCAAACGAAACGAAAACGGTCGGCTTCATCCTTCCCGCGACCTTCGATGCCGCACAACGAAGCACAACCGGTCCGTCCCCGGCCAAGTCAAAGCCTCTTCACTAGCTGACGTTTTCACGGAACCGGTTTCATGTCCAAACCTTATGCCGAAACGTCAGCCAGATCTAAATGGCAAGGCGAAACTACCGGACGCAGCCACCGCCTTTCGGCCTTACGACGCTGGGCGGCTCGGTGTTTTTGGCCGCTGTTGATCACGACGTCAATCTGTGGTTTCACGGGGCTCGTTTGGCTACTGACCCTCGTACCAAAGCGTACGCCCATTTTGGTTTTCGCGGCGGCTCCGTACCAATGGCCTCTGCCGCCAGTTGAATGGGAAGCCGAGGATCTGCAGCGTTTAGAATCACTCGATCGGCAAACGATTTCCATGAATGGAAATGACGTCGACGTTCATGGCGCGAATGATTTTCTAGAGCGGTTAAGTGCAGCCGTCGAGCACGCCAACGGCCAGTGGATCGACCAGCCACTGATCGTCTGGGTCAACCTTCACGGTATCTCATCAGGCGACCAAGCTTACTTGATACCACCCAATGCTTCGCCGGTTGATCCGACCACTTGGATCGACTTTCGCGAAATCCTAAGGGTTTTCGATTCCAGCAGCCTACAGCGTGAAACACTGCTGGTGCTTGATTGCAACCACATGCAGGTCAATTGGCATGCGGGACTGAAGGCGAACCGTTTTGTCGAAAGGGCTGGTTCTTTAATCCGCCAAGCGTTTGACAAGCAACAAATCGGAAGCAACGTTGCGTTCCTTTTCAGCTCACAAGACAACGAACACTCACGTCATTCGGCTAGCCTACGCGGCTCTGTCTTTGGACACTTCTTTCATCAAGCGATTGCAGGTGCATCGGATCGCTCTGGTGACGGCTGGGTCAGCCTGACCGAGCTGGATCAATACGTGAAGAAAAACGTCAATGAATGGGTTTCGTTCAATCGCGCCAGTTCTCAAAGCCCCTCTCTGTTGCGTCACGATGACACGGTCGACTTTCAACTAGTCCGATCGATGCGGAATACAGGTGGGCAGCAGCTTACAGCCGCTGACGTCCAACAACCGGCAGCGCCGACCATATCGGACACGGAAATGAAGACGCTGTGGAAGTCGCTCGACGCTCTTCGTGAGATGGCTGTTTTTCAATTCGAGCCGATCGCATTTCGCGATCTCGAGCACCGTCTTCTATGGCTGGAGCAACTTTCTGTTGCCGGTGCTGGCTACCAAAAGCTAGCCAATAGTGTGGCCGAGCAATTGAAGAATGATTTTGCTGCAATTGATAAGCGGATCGCGAATCAAAACAGTCATCGCGACCTCTTTTTTGCGGCATCACGATTGAGCGGAAAGCCGGCGAAGCTTCCCGATTCGGCAAGCGTCCATTCGTTCGCCGTCGCGAACTTTCTTGGTAGCGAATCCAATACCGTTGCTGATGAACTGGCGGGCCAACTCAGGTCATTTTCTGCGCAGCCTGACGTTGGCCACCTAAAGACGGCAGCTGAAACCTTTCGGGATTCGGCAAGTGATATCTACACCGAAGAGCAACTATTTCGGATGCTTGCGCGGTATCAGACGCCGGAACTTTGGGACCATGCCGCATCAATCGGTCGCCTGATTCAAACACGGAACGCGATCGACCAAGTTTGGCTGGCAACGGGCAGCAACAACCTTCCGCGCCCCCATTGGTTTGCAGTAAGAAACACGGCTCAGCTCGGCGCGATTGACCAACTGCGCCGCGAAATCGAAGACGACACGTTCTCGATTATGCCAGAAGCACTGGAAACGCGACTGGACCGATTGGATTCGATGCTTCGGCAGCAGCATGCCGAAATCGACCAACGAGGCAACGTCCAGAAAGACTGCGACAGCAGGGCTGCAGCGCTGCCCTATTTGGCGATGTGGCGGACGAGCCCACTTCGGCATGCCAGGTTTGCCGAAACCGATCAGCAAGCTCTGAATGATCTCGTTTCACTGATCAAATCCAATCGATTACTTTCGATCGAGCTCGGCCGGCAGCTGGAAGGCCCAGTTTCGACAGCGTCTGATTCGCTCAGTCGCGATTTTGCGGCTCAACTCGAACAGACCCATCAAGAAATCCGTGCCGCAATCCAGCAAAGCGAATTATCAGATGCTTCTGTTGTAGACCGCATCGAAGCTCTATTGCTGATGCCGACGATCGATGCAATTCAACGGTCAGAACTAAAACAGACTTCACGGCAACTGGCCGCTGGTCTCGCGGCGGCAATGTTGGCAAACCAATCGCAGGCAATCAACTCCGATTCAGGGCAACCGCAAAGCGACAATTACGCCGAACAGATATCTCAATGGGAATCCCACCCACTGGATGTCCTGCTCGATAACGATGAATCAACGCCCTTGATCGGCCCCGAGTTGATTACTAGCTACGTTGAGTCCATTGACAAAGCGAGCGCCAACGCAACAGGACTCAAGACGCTTGAGGAACGCCGAGATGCTTTTGTCATCTTGTCGTCGAAAATGCGTGCATCATCTGCCATCGCGACGCCTAAATTTGCAACCGATCCGTTGCAACGCTTGCTTCAAAATGATGTTCAGCAATTGCTGGTTCAACAGGCCGAACGCAGCCTGCGAGACCTTTGGGGAAACGCAGGCTCAGGGGAAATGTTCTGCGACACAGCGGTCAGCAACTACTGTGACGCAGTGGAAATCATCGAGCAAGCATGGACTCCGATCAGCGCCAGCCCCATCCCGACTTCGGAAAAAAACGCTTCCGCCACATTTCCTGCGATCACTAGACTCCGTCAGTCCCTGACTGCGAGACTCGCGAACGCAAACGAATGGCTGACAACGAGCTCTAACGCTGCCATCCAAATTGAAGACAGTGCCAAGATTCGTGCTGATCTTTCGGTCGCGACAAACTTAGCCAAAACCGAGGATCCTTCGTTTCCCGATGGAACCGCGGTCATCAAGTGCTTTCAGGGAGCCACCGCATTCGACCCGATCGAAATCGAACCGTCGGACTCACGTGCGGTCGGAAGTGCTAACGAGTCCTTCTCGCTTTCAATCGCCAGCGACGATGTGATTAAGTCCACAGGCTTTCAGGTTGCCGCAGTGTTCCGAGGACACGAGTTCAGGCAGGATCTTGACGTCAAACGACTTGGCGGTGTCACGATCACCACGCAGCCACAGCCGAGCACAATCAGCGACATCACCCTGAATGCCAATTCAGCCGGACTGTCTGTCGGTTTCATCTTGGATGGCTCAGCGAGCATGGACGAACCGCTACAAGGTGAATCAAAGCGACGAATTGATATCGCAAAGGATGCGCTGCAAGCGATGCTAATGGAACTCGCACAGCGTGGTGACTCCCGTGCAAGTGTTCGGGCGTTTGGTCATCGGGCGGGTTGGAGCACGACAGAGCCACTTCGAATCATGACTCGGCCGGACCTTATCGATTTGTCGCCAGCACAAGTCGTCCCGGCTCGCGATGTCGAGACGCTTTACGAGCTGTCTCACCTAAACGTCATCGCGGCGCAGAAAACGGCTGCCGAAATTGCAGCAGTTCAGCCATGGGGCCAGTCGCCACTTTACCTTGCCGTCGCCGATTCACTAGGCGAATTTCCTTCGAACCGAACCGCCGACAATCGGCATATCGTTGTCATCACCGACGGCGAAAACTATCAGTTCGCACCACCGAGTGATGGGCAATTCAGGCCGACGACCGATCAAGACATTCGCCAGCAATGGCAACGATCCCAAATCCCGATCCATATCCTAGGACTGGGAATGGACCGAACCGATGATGCGGGAGCAATTGCGGAATTCGAACAACTCTGCCGAGACACTGGTGGTCAGTTCCATGCTCTCCAGTCGTCTACCGACTTGAAACAAACGCTGGCATCGCTGCTGCGAGTCCGCAGCTACGAGGTCGTCAACGAATCTTCACAACTTGCTCCGGTGACACGAACCAGCGTCGGAAAATCCGTCCGTCTACAGCTTCCTTCTGGAAAGACCCAGCGCTTTGGGCTGCATCTCGAAGGCGACTTCACTCACCCGCCAGTGAGCGAACAAATGCAGCTGGAAGGCGGTGAATCAATTCAGCTATTCGTGGACACTCAGGGAACTGAAATATTTGCGTTCCCCTTCGACCAGGACGTCGTCGCATCACAAAGGCTGGTCACGTCGGATAACTCCGATAGCTCGATGCTGCTTCGTTTGCATCAAGCCAAACGCCAACAATCGACTGTCACAATCCAAGCGTCCGTCCAAGAACTTTCAAGCACAGCGACGAACCGGTTCAAACCAACGGACAAACCACAAAGTTACTGGATCGAAGTCCAGCCGCTGGCGAAGTCGACGAGCGACAACAGCTTTGTGGAAAGCGGGCAACGATACGTGTTTAACGACCGATCGTTCGAAAACAAAACGCCTGTTCCGGTAATCAGCCTTATCGCTGAAAACTGGCCTGCAGCGGCAACACACGCCAGCGTCAACGTTTGGATCGGCGATCAGGATAGTGCTACGGTTGAAATCTTACCTGCCCCATCGGACGCGTTAACGTTGGCGGCTCCCGAGACAAAAATTGTTCGCGAAAATCCACGAGGCGGTATCAGCCAAACCATCGCTTTTCAGGCGAACAGCAAACTGATTGCCGAGATGGCAAAGCCGATTCCCCTGGAGATGGAGGCGTTTACGCCAAACGAAACGGAAGATTCGGTCGCCCATCGCTTCATTCTCCGTTTCAAAGAAGCTAGCGAAGACGTTGATACGATCAAGATCGCTCCCCAATCGAAAGGGATCGTCCCGGATCGGATCGTCCGTCAATACGATACGGTTGCTGGCGTTGCGGTACACACGTTTTACTACGCGACGAAGCCAAGCAACCTAAACGGTATCAACTATCAGATAACCGATCGTGTCTTTGAAATTGAGAATGCAAAGCGACTGCCGTCGCAGACTCATCCATCGCCCGGGCTGCAAATCGTGATTCCGCCTGAAAACGGATTGATTCCGGTTGGCACCGCATTCCGGCGTCAAACAACGGGCCAAGGTCACTCACTTCGATAATGCCCCTTTGGCATTCCGAACGTCTTGCTGACCTACAAGCTTCAAACGACTTGGCACATGCGATAGAAGCGTCCCAAACAACCTATGCGTTGGACGACACTCCACGCTGTGTGGCCGGCTTGCGAGTACCGAAGATCCGAAAACAGAAGATCCGATAGTCGAGCGTCTAGCAACGATGCGGTGCGACTTGCGCTATCAACAGAACTTAGAAGGTCCAGCGGAAATCCATTCGGATCATGCTTTCGTACCAGTGGCTGGTCGTGACCGTTGTGCCGCCACTGACACCTAATTCGAACAGCCCGAATTCGCCTCCGGAGTCCTTCACAACGCGAATGCCGGGGAACACGTTGATGATGTCTTCGCCATCAACAGTGATCGCTTGTCCAAGCGAACCGGTTTTCTGAGCGTTCAAGACCGACCAAGCGACCATTTCAAAAGTCGGAATGATTGCAAACGTGTCACTGTCGTATAGTACGTTTGCGACACCGAACCCATATCGCAGAACGGGGCCTGAAAAATCAGGCTCACCACCGATAGGGAACCACAGCTTCAATTCGCTGTGCAGCATTGTGCGGTCACTGTACCGGTAACCTGCGACGAAGCCCGGTTCCATCGAGACATGCCCATTTCCACGACCGGCCTTTGCAGTCCCGGTCGCCATTTGGGTTCGCAAGACTTGCGTCAGCAAAAGCGAGTCACCATCCATCATGACGGTTTTGGTTGTCAAAACCATATCACCGAGGCTACCGGTGTTACCCAGCACGGTTGGATCGATAAAGCGAAGCGGAAGTTCCGTCGTGGCAGAAAACTTCGCACCGCCAACTTCGATAGCGACGCGTAAATCCTGGTAGTCGACCGAATCCTCGACCGGTACGGTAAGCGATGGGCCTTTCGCTCCTCCCATCCGCGACCAAAAGAATTCAGCACGGTCGGGGTATTCCCAGTTGTAGCCCGCTTCCAAACGGACGCGAATGTTGTTCGAGGGACGCGCTGCATCGATTTCGGAAAGTGCAAAGGGCAGTCGCTCGACACCAACGCCCAGATCTCGGCATCGGGCAACGGCCATCATCGTGTGAAACTTGTCCAGGACATTCCGAATCGGCGTACGCCGTGTCTGGAAGCGATCGGCGAGCCGACTTTTGACGGTACCGGGCACCCAGCGAGAGTCCGCTTGAGCCTGTGACGGCAACTGAACTCTTTCTTCTGCCAAGTTCAGTCCGGCGACACCATCTTTATATTGCTGCGCTTCCAATTCGCCCGTGATCGACGGAACCGCAATCGGCTCGAGCGCATCGGCAATATGAACTTCTGGATGCAGCATCGGCAAGCCGTTGGCCCCATGGGTCGGGACCGCCGGCTGAAACACCAGCTTGGGCCGATTGGATCCGCCAACGATCGAGGGACTGGGCGACTGAGCCCAAGTCGGAATGGACGACGTTTCTGCGGGCATTGTCATCGATTGCTGCACATCGATGGACGGCGTGGACGCGGTTGCCGGCGCGGGCAAGACGAACTCGCTGGTGCTAGCATCCGACATCAACGGCGATTGTGCTGTTGCAACGAACCCCGATAGCGGCAAGCTTCCGAGGGCGAGCAGCAATGTTTGCAGTGGGGAGGTTTTGCCGCGTTGGGTCACTGAATCTCTTAAGCCAACGAGTCTGTCGAGTTGTTCGCTGTGGAACAGGGCCATGAAACAAGGCCGCGCGCAATCATCCTGTTGCGGCACCGGTGCGTTGATTGTTGTATCGGTCATTCCGCCAGTACCGGTCATGAAAACTGGGGAACTTCGATCGGTTATCAATCAGTCTGCATTCGATTTTGATTGGAATCATGTCAGAAGTCGGACGTTGCGATTGTCGTGTGCCGATACGGATTCCGTTGAATTACCGAAACCGCGCAACCCACCAGCCTTTCCCAAGCTGCAAGGTGGTCGCGACCGGCAGGCAAAGCTTACAATTCAACACAAGCGACCTCTCCCACAACCGGCACCACCAGCTCGACTGAGGCTTACGGGCCCATGAAAAACCCTCCCGTCCATTGGTATCAAGGACTGTTCGTCCGACCGCAGCATTTCCAAGCCGCGGACCGATACTGGTTGGAACACAGCCATACATCGGAGAGCTGGGACCATCCTTACAATTATGGGCTTCGCTCATTCAGTTACAGTAAAGATGCCTTGGCAAGCGGCCGGTTTCGCGTCGAAGAACTTGATGCAAGATTGCGTGACGGGACGCTTATCCGACTTGAGCACGGTCAAGAGCTTGAGATCGATTTGAAGCAGGCGTTTGACAATCAAGCCGACTCCGATGGCGACAACACACTGATGATTCACATCGGTGTTCCGAAGTTAAATCTAGGCGGCAGCAACGTCAGCCAGCCAGACGCTTCTTCGATGACACGCTATTCGAGAATCGAATCTCACATTGCTGATGAAAATGGCCAGTCCAGCGGTCAAGCGATCGAGTTTCGCAAGTTAAACCTTCGTTTGATCGTCGGCGACGATGTCGCTGGCTACGAGGCCATTCCGGTCGCTCGGGTCCGCAGCGCCAGCGACCGAGATGTGCAGCCGATTATCGATGATCAGTACATACCGCCGATCCTATCGACTCAGTCCTGGCCTCACCTTCGTCGTCACTACATCCAAGGTATCCGTGATGTGCTCAGCGGAAACATGGATGTGCTCAGCGAACCTGTCCGCCAGCTAAGCGTTGGACGTCATAGCCTTGAACCGGCGGATTCGGGACGCGTCTCGATGCTGGACCGGTTGAACGAAGCCTACAGTGCACTGGATGTGATGGCGCCGGCACTGGGGGTCCACCCGTTTACGGCGTATAGCGAATTGGCGAGGATCTTGGGACGTCTTTCGATCTTTGGAGCGCAAAGACGCGCCGTTGATATCGAGCCTTATGACCACGACAACATCGGCTTTATTTTCGCTGACATTCGCGAGAAGATCCTCGGCATTTTATACGCCACGCAGTTTGATGAATATCTGCGAGCGAACTTCGATGGCCACGGTTCGACCATGATTGCCAAGCTCGGACCGGAGTGGTTTGACCCCGGTTGGGAATGGTACCTTGGCGTCGAACGGGGTGGTGCCAGCGAGTCAACGATGCTCGAATTGCTGGAACGATCGTCGGAATGGTACTGGGTTTTCGCCAGCGCAGACCAAGTCGAAAACTATTTTCACATCCGGCAGAACGGACTCAAGCGAGAGATCGTCAATTCCACCATTCCAGATCTACCATCGCGACAATACTGGACATACTACAAGGTGTCGCAGGACGAATATGAATCACCGGCATGGGCCGAGATTCGACGGACCCAATCGATCGCGATGCGGGTCCGGAACTTCGAAGAACTGACCGGTGCAAGGCACCTCGACGTGGTATTGCCCGATGGCAACCGTGCTCGCTTGCGATTCGCCCTCTTTGCCATCCGAAGCTAGGCCATGACTCCGCGATTTGCCGATGCCGTCGATCCGATTTTGATCCATGCGTTTTCGCTGATGCAGCGAATCGATGGCGGTTCGGAAATTTCACCGGCTGAAGAAAAGCGAACCTTCGAAGGTCTGTTTCAGCAGGCAGACCGGCGACTGGAAGGCTTTTCGGACGACTGGGAGTTGGCTAAATACGCCTTGGCCAGTTGGATTGATGAGATGCTTGTCGATGCACACATCTGGCCAGGACAACTTTGGTGGCGTGACAACGTTCTGGAATGGACGCTATTCAAATCGCGACGTTGCAATGACTTGTACTACGTCAACGCAAACCAAGCTTTGAATTCCGGATTCGACGACGCACTGCAATTGATTTATGTCTGCGTCATGCTTGGCTTTCGTGGTCTTTACCGCGATTCACATTTGAATCGCATGCTGATCGACAAATACGGCTTGCCGTCCGAACTGCCTGCCTGGGCTTCCGAGTATGCAGGTGTAGTCGGTCAAGCGAGACAACGCTGGAACGAGGCGACCGCGGGACAGGAAAGCGACCGCGAAATCGCGACGGCGATGCCACTTTGGTCGCGTGCCCATATGGTTTGGCCATGGCTGATCGTAACGTTGTTGGTCGGCTTGGTGGCCCTCACATTTTTGATCACGTAGCGAGAAGGTTTCAGGTCAACTTTGGCCCGACCGCAAAGATCCGGAACGAATCGGAAGCAGGGCGATCAACGCTTTCGCAACATTTAATCCCAAACGCACCGACAATTCACAAGCTTGCGAACCGAGATGTCCAACGCAGCGACTCCTGAAGAAAAGCCGAAACGCAAGCGATGGTATCGTCGACTGACGCCACAAACGGTCGCCGGTCGCGCGGCTTTTTTTACGTCGCTGGTTCTCTGGATCGTCTTGATCGTCGTTTGGTGCCTGCGTCTTTTTGGTGTCGATAGCGTCCGCGTCGCACACAGCATCAGTGTCGCCCATGCGTTTGGCGAAGTGGCACTAGCGATCGTGATTCCCATCGTGCTGTACTTTGGGATCAAGCGATGGAACCGAGTGATCGAAGGTGAATTTCCAGACATCGATCGTGCATGGGAAGCCGGCGTCGCGGCACTGGAAGCGAAAGGTGTATCGCCAACCGATTTCCCAATCTTCATGGTCCTGGGATCGTCTGACGAGCACGACGAACGCGGCTTGATGGAAGCACTCGATTCGCCACTTTTGATCCATGGAGTCCCCGCGTCCGATGGTGTTTCGCATGCGCTGAAATGGTACCTGACTCCGGACGCTCTTTACCTGTTCTGTCCAGGTGCAAGCTCACTTAGCAAATTGATGAGCCGACTTCGTTCGACTCCGCTGCGTCACGCTCCCATCCGGCAGCTGACTCGTCAATCGGCTCCGACTGAAACTTCGTCCGTCGGTCCGACAAGAATCGAACGTGTCGAACGCAAGCCAGCGACAGCCCCATCGCCGACGCCAGCGACTGCGAACACACCCGCTGCCCCTCCAACACCACCGCCACCCCCTCAGCAGCCCGCCAGTCGTCCGCCACAACCGACCGGCACGTTCATGGGCACGATCGGACAACATTCGTTATCACCACAAACACCCGAACCGGCCGCACCTTCGGCCTTCAACCCACCGCAAGTGTCCAAACCTTTGGCACCCGCGAACGCGCCTACGGGCCAAAGCCAATTAAAGCCGATGCCGTCAATGGCCAACGCTCCCTTCGGGGCCCCGCGCTCGATCGCAGCTGCGCATCAAGGCACATTGATGATCGATCAATCCACTGCCGCCGCGATGGCAAAAGAGATCGCTCAAGAACGTTCGCCGCAAGAACCCGCTTCGTCAGCAACACCGCCTGACGCAATGAGGCAAAGCTCTGCAGCAGCGGCACCACCAATTGGGACAGTAAGCACACCGTCGCTGGACCAAAAACCGAGCGCGACGATCAAGGCGTCTCAAATGGCGATGCCACAAGTCAGCGCGAGTAAAAAAATCGCTTTGCCCGAAAACCTGGACACTTCAGATCAACTTGCCAGGCTGACGTATGTCTGCAAACTGCTGAAGCGATTTCGCCGCCCGGTTTGCGGAATCAATGGTGCGGTGACGCTATTGCCATTTGAGCTTTCGCAAGTTGGACCGCTGCAACTGGCCGCCGTTGCACAATCGGCGCGAAATGACGTCACAACCATTCAGAAACATCTTGGCGTTCGCTTCCCGGTGACCGCGTTGCTTGTCGGGCTTGAACGTGAAGCCGGTTTTATCGAACTGGTTCGCCGACTCGGTGCAGACCTTCTATCGCGTCGACTTGGCGGCCGTTTTGACTTACGCAGTCGCCCAACGCCCAATGAGTTGAACACACACAGCGATCGGTTATGCGATGCTTTCGAAGACTGGGTTCATCGGCTATTCAGTCGCGACGATGGGTTGGAACAACAACGCGGCAACCGCAAGCTTTATTCGCTGACCTGTCGCATTCGGCACGAGCTAAAACCACGACTGAGAATCGTTCTTGGGCAAGCGTTCGGATGTGAATCCAACGACCAAGTCGAAAACGTTGACACCGACGAAGCATTCTTTTTCAGTGGCTGCTACTTTGC
The DNA here is from genome assembly GCF_020966635.1 of Stieleria sp. JC731. Taxonomy (NCBI): domain Bacteria; kingdom Pseudomonadati; phylum Planctomycetota; class Planctomycetia; order Pirellulales; family Pirellulaceae; genus Stieleria; species Stieleria sp. JC731. The sequence goes on from NZ_JAJKFQ010000026.1 coordinate 81,351, forward strand.
GGCAAGCGGTGCCGAAACGGGCAGGCCAGCCTTCGTCAAAGGCGTCTTGAAAGACAAGCTTGTTGACGAGCAATCGAAGGTCCAATGGACTGAGGATTCCCTCGCAACGCATCGATATTTCCGAGCCGTTTGCCTGGTCGGATGGCTGTTCGCCGTGATCCTATTGATCGTCCTGATCATGCGTTTGATCTAACGCAGCAGACGAGGGTGAAGGTACACTTTCCACCATCTCGACAGGAACCAGCTCCACATCGGTTGAGTGACCGAGCGATTCGTCCTGTAACTCTTGGCTAATGATCTGATCAATCTGATCTTCAAAAGTCGCCATGTCCGACACAGCACTCGCGCCGATAGACGCCCCTGACAGCGTCGAAGCGTGGCTCGGTGCAGGCGACCGCCGCTTGGGAAAGCTTTCAACGGTCCGGTCCCACACGCTGCCAAATAGCTGACGCAACCGATGCCTTGAGGGTTGGGTTTTGGCCGAGTGATTTGCGCCCGCAAGATGAATGTTGTAGTACTCCAGCAAGGCGCCCATTTCGAAGTTGATATTCTTTGTCGCCAAAACGTATTGGACTCGCGCACGATTTGCCGCGCTGGATGCCTCTGCGAATCGCTGCTCAGAATCAAGCAGTGCGTTGTAGTTGAATTGACGCACGGGAGCCTGGGCTTCACTGACCAGAATCTCATACTGCTTGCGAGCCGCATTTTCACGATTGATCGCGGTCCGAAGCACCGCGTATGCCCGGTCACTTTCCGCGATCGCGCTGCTAATGCCATAGATGACTTGACGTTCCAATTCGTCTAGCAACGACTGTTCCCGAGCCAGCTTTAGCTGCGCGTTTCGTACTCCCGCCGATGCTTGGCGAAAACCGATCGGATAGTTCATACTCAACCCGACCAAAAACTCGTGCGTATTGGTCATCACGTCGCTTCCGCTATCGACAATTTCATCATCGAGCCAGCTGTCTCCCAACGCTCGGTAGCGATAGCGTCCGACAGCATCCAAACGAGGCATCAGAAAGTTACGGCTGGCTGAAAGCTCGTAGCGACGCCGATCGACATTCAATCGCTGTCGCTTTAGTTCTGTGCGACGCGTGATGGCGTTGCTCGCGACGTTGTTCCAATCATAGGTGATTGGCGCGAGTGTCGGTTCGCTCGAAGTTCGAATCAGGCGACCGTCGTTGATCGACAGCCCCATCACCATTCGTAGTCGACGTTCACAGGAGTAGACGCCTCCGGTTCCTTGGAACGTCCCGCCACCGCTGCCGTTGAACGATCGTGTCCCGATCACCAAACGCCCGGCAAGCGAATTCTGCACTTCTTCCTCAAACCGATAATATTGCTCCAAAGCCTGGGCAAGCTTGTCTTCTTCGGCGCCGGGCAACCCCTGGCGTGCTTTCAACAGCTGGTATGTATGCAAAGTCCGATCGCGAGCTTCGCGTTTGACATTCAGGTCTTCGTATGCGAAGTGCAAATCCCAGTAGGCGTTTTCGACGTCGCTTAAAAAGTCACGAAGTGCAATCTCCAGGTCTGCGACCGTCGCATCGGCGTTGACTTTCGCGATCACAACGCCGTTGTAAATTCCGGGTGTCGCGTTGGGGCCTGCAATCCGGTTGAAGGAAACCGAGCGGCCTTGCAACAAAGCCTGCCGGACTTCGCCTTCGAAATTCCAAGCCCAAGCCCTGCCCTCGATCAAATTGCGATCCGAGTTGTTGTTATCAGCATCAAAGTTGTGACGCAGCGTGTATGTCGTTCCCGAAGCAGTCCGCTTGCTCAAACTGGACTCAAATCTGGTCAGGTATTGCTTAAAAAAATTATTGCCCTGTCCGGTAAATTCATTGTTCAAAACGCGATCATTGTCTTCGTAAAACAAATCGCCTTTCAACCGAGCGTCATATTCGCTCAGTGCTGCTTCCACACCCGCGGTCGGATCGGTCAACGAAATCGCGGGCTCGTAGATTGTCGAAGTGATGCTGGGCGATTGAATGATCCGGGCGCCGAGACTTCGCATCACGGTGCTATTCGCTAAAGCCAACTGAATCGCTTCATCGATCGTCATGTCCCACGGCTCGGGCGATTTCCAATTCGTGTCACGACTGCCACGGATCGAAAATGGCTGGAGCGGACCATGATCGCGAATCTCTTCGATCGAATGTCCAGCTTCGTCGGATGCGGTCGCTTGATGGGGAACCGTTTGATGCGCAGCGAGGTGCACCTGCGACTCGCCAGCCTGTGATGGGTGAGCTTTCACCGACTCAGCTGATACTGAACTGCCCTGTGATCCTGCGGCATCTACGGAAGCTGCGTTGTCTCCAAGAAGCAATGCCAGATCGGACGGCGTCGGCTTATTGGCCGTCGAAACGCAGCCTGCCAACGTCAACAGCGCGAAGTTTGCGGTCAACCAGTAGTGGGGAACTCGTCGCGCCATGAATCGTCGCTGTCTATCCGTAGCGGTTGGGGCAGGTGAAGTGGTACGATCTGGACCTATCCGGTAATTCGGCAATCCGTCATACGGAATGGAAATCGTTTCTGACAAAGACTTCATTTTCGACAATCACCGTTCAATCCACTTAATTCGCAAGCAAACGCCCAAGGTCGAAGGAATTGACGAATCGCGTTCAAGTTTCGCCTGACCAGTCTGAAAATGGTTGGTCTGAGATCGAAGAATTTGTCGCTGGGATTACCGAGCTTTCCCAGACTCCGCAAAGCTTGCCAGAGTTTGCAAGCAACACCATTGATCGGACTGCACATCTGGTCCAAGCCGACGCCGGATACATTTGGCTAGCAAATGGCAATGGCGAAGTTCACTTAATTGCCAGCAACTCTCCAGACGCGCCTGATTCGCTTGCAAAGCAGCACCCAAAACACGCATCTTTCCTCCAAGCGACGCTTCGTTCTGATGGCGTTCTGTTCGAGACGGTCGAACCTGCAAAGCAAAAAGCTAACAGCGAATCGATCGTTTGGATGGGCGTGGCCTGCCAGCTTGACCACGATTCGACTGCAATTATCGAACTGGTCCAGCGAGGCGAGCTTAGCCCGGATGCCCGAGTTGGCCATGAGCGGTTGATGCTGATGGTCAGCCAGTTGACCGCATCGTTCGCCAGGCAACTACAGTCCCGACAGTTTGACCACGCTTATCTTCAACAGCAGCAGCAAGATGGCTTCACCCGGCTGATTCACCGCGATTTGCAATTGGGTCCGACCGCGTATCGAATTGTCAACGAGGGCCGACGCCTTATTGGCTGCGATCGGCTTTCGTTATTGGTCGCCGACCGCCAACGATTCAAAGTCACTGCGGTCAGTGGCGTCGACACGATTGATCGAAACGGCCCGCTGGTCAGGCAAATGCAAACTCTTGCCGAAGCGGTCGCGCGTTCCAAGCACTGGCTCCACTATCGCGGCGACACAAACAACCTACCCGAGCAGCTTCAAGAGCCACTCGATGACTTCATCAACGAAGCGAATTCGATCGCGATCGATGTCGTCCCTTTGTCAACGCAAGTTGATAACGATCAGCCCGCATCGCAGCAGGATTTGATGTCCGAATGTCTGGGGCTGTTCGTTGTCGAGTATTTCCGACGGGACCGGCAACGCGTTGTTGACGAATCGGGCTTAGAGTCACGAATATTGACAGTCGCCAGCCTAAGCGTTTCCGCTCTTGAGAATTCGTTGGAATACGAGTCACTGCCGCTGCTAAGACTTTCGAGGGGGCTTCGAGGGGTACGACGTTGGAGCAGCACACGCCGAACACGATTGCTATCCCTCGTCACGTTCCTCGTATTGGGACTACTGGCACTCATTTTGGTTCCGACGACGTTCTACGTTCATACGCCGGGAATCGCACAACCGAGTGTTCAGCGGCACCTTTTCGCGCCGATGGATGCCGAGGTGATTGAAGTACTTTGCGAACACGACCAGCGGGTTCAACAAGACCAACCGCTAGTCCATTTACAAAGTCGAACACTGGATCTTGATTTACAACGATTGCGTGGCGACTATCAAGCGACCGAGAAAAAGCTTCTCGCCATCGCATCGGCACGGGTTCAGCAAAACCGAAACGACGATCGGTCTCGCTCGAACGCGGAGCTAGCCGCCGAAGAAAACGTTTTGCAACAGCGTTTGGAAAACCTGAGCGCAGAAATTCAATTGACCCGAACACAGCGTGATCAACTACACCTGCGCAGCCCAATCACCGGACACTTACTGACTTGGGACCCGAGTAACTTGTTGGTCGACCGACCCGTCGCACGCGGCCAACGATTGCTTACCGTTGCCGACCTGGATGGTCCTTGGAAAATCGAAGCCAGGATTCCCGAACGCCAAGCGGGACATGTCAAAGCATCCTATGCGACGAATGATCAGGTGTTGCAAGTTGTCTTCACGACGACAGACGGAACGCAGCATGCATTCGAAGGACAGTTGGTTCAACTGTCCGGTCGCGCCGATCTTGATGAGGATTCACAACTTGTAACTCGGGCTCGTGTCACGGTTCCCGATGATGCACGGTCACTGCTTCGACCAGGAACAGAGCTACGGTGCAAAATCGATTGTGGACAACGTCCGATCGGATTCGTCTGGTTTCATGAGCTCTTTGAGTCACTACGATCATGGTTCGTTTTGTAATAGAACAAGGTTCAATGGCTACGAAATTGATTCTTCCAATACATAAACTTCTATTGATCACCGTCGCCGGCTTGCTATTGCCAAGCCGCGCTGATGTGGTGGCATCCGAGATACCGGTCCGGTCCGTGCTAATCAGGCTGGTCGATCAGGTAGACGTGCCCGCCCGGGCGATCGGTTCGCTGGTAAAGGTCAACGTCGAAGAAGGCACTCAAGTCACTGCGGGACAGGTACTCGCGCAAATCGACGATACCGAAGTGAGGCTCGAACGTTCCAAAGCTCAGCTGGAAATGGAAATTGCGAAGCTTGAATCGCAAGACACCACCGAGATTCAGACAGCGAAGAAATCGCTCGGCCAAACAACGCGACAATACCAGCGACTTGAACGAGCCAAGGCGGCTCGCAACGGAAGTGTTTCTGATTCGGAACTCGACCTGGCTCGTACCGACATGGAAAAATGCGAGTACGAAGTTCAACAAGCCGAAAGCGAGCTGGAAAAAGCCGCCGTGCGATTGAAGTTGGCCGAAAGCAAACATGCCTTGGCGGAACGGAACGTCAAAATCCGCGAGATTGTCTCACCTCAGGAAGGCGTCGTCGTTGAAGCAAAACACCAGAACGGTGAATGGGTCACTCCGGGCGAAACGATCTTTCGTGTCATCAGCACGCGGCGATTGCGAGTGGATGGCTTTATCGATGCATCGGTCGCTTCCAGCGATCTACGCGGCAACCGAGTGAAATTGCGTGTCCTCGAAGACTTGCCGAGCGGCAAAACGTTCTACGGCAAGATAATCTTCGTCAGCCCTGAAAATGATCCAGTCACCGAAGAGGTTCGCATCACCGCCGAAATCGAAAATCCGGAGGGTGATTTACGTCCTGGGCAACGGGCATCAATGGCGATACTGGTCAACTGAGATCGATGATGCGGAATCAAACCGACGATCGAAAAAGTCCTCGCGCCGATGTCTCCCCAGGACTTTACGCCAAGAAACGCTTCCACTTGATGCGTCGGACGGATCTAGAGGTTGTCCCGCAGTCACGTGCCGGTCGCCAAGTTTGGGTGATCAAAGATCCGATCTCGCTTCGCTATTTTGAACTGAGCCAAACCGAGCATTTCATCTTTTCGATGCTCGACGGCAACCATTCGCTCGATGCGATTGAAGAGGCTTTTGAAGAACGTTATGTCAACCAGCGACTACCCGCGGACCTGATCCAATCCTTCGCCGCCCGACTGCACAGCCATGGACTGATGATCGCAAAGTCTTCGGATCAAGGCGATCGACTCTGGGACCGCAATCAAGCTGAAAAACGCCGGCGCTGGATTTCGGCACTGGCGAACCCGCTGGCGATACGTTTGCCGGGAGTGAATCTATCGTGGCTACTTGATCGGCTTTACCCCAGGGTCGCTTGGATCTTTAACTGGACAACCCTTTGGCTGATCGGATTTCTGGCGATCATGGCGATAGCCGCGGTATTCAGCCGCTTCGATGTTGCGTTGGCGATGATTCCGCAGCTGGATGCCTTTCTGTCGCCACGAAACTTAGTCATCCTCGGTATCGTTCTGGCGGCGACCAAGTTCCTGCACGAACTTGCACACGCCCTCACCTGCCAACACTTTGGTGGCAAGTGTCATGAGATGGGCGTTTTGTTTCTTGTCTTCACGCCTTGCCTTTATTGTGATGTGACTGACAGCTGGCGCCTGAAGAATCGTTGGCAACGGATCGCGATTTCGTCTGCCGGAATGATTAGCGAGATTGCACTCGCGTCGATCTGTGCACTGTTTTGGATGATTGCCGAACCGGGCTTAATGCGTTTGGTGCTGTTCAATGTCGTCGTCGTCTGTTCGATCGGAACGCTGTTGATCAATGGCAACCCACTGCTGCGTTACGACGGATACTTCATCCTGTCTGACTTGACGGATCAACCGAACTTATGGCAACAGTCTCGTCGCATGCTCGGCAGCCTATGGTCGTGGTGTTTAACTGGCCAGTCACAGCTCAATCGCCAACAATCGGCATTCGGTTCGAAGCCAAGGCAACTTGCATTGGTGGCCTATGGAATCGCTTCGATTGGCTACCGTGCAACCGTTTTGGTATCGATCATCCTATTGATTGGCAGAGCATTGATCCCCAATGGTTACTGGATCGCCGCCTATGCACTGTTGCTAATTGTCGGCATCGGCGACACGATTCAGCCGATTACATCAATCTGGAACCTTGCGAGAAATCCGATGTACCGTCGACGTCTTCGCCCGAAACGAATTGCAACCGTCGCGATCCTTGCGGCAAGCATTCTGGGTTCTGCGTTTGTTATCCCGGTCCCCTATCGCATTCGAGGGATCGCAATTGTCGAACCCGAGGATGCGCGTCAAGTATTCGTTTCGGTCCCCGGAATTCTTCGACAAGCGACCTCCGAAGGGAAGATCGTAAAGGCGGGAGAGCCCCTAGCGCTCCTGGAGAACATGGCACTGGAACGCGAAATCGAATCGATGCGATCGCAAATCGAATCGCAGCGTTTACAACTTCAGAATCTCAACGCGATTCGTAACGAGTCACCTGCGGCGGCCGCACAGATACCGATGGCAACACAGATCCTTGCTGATCTGAACGACCAATATGACCAGATGCAGCGTGACCGCGACGCACTGCAGTTGCGATCACCGACCGACGGCGTCGTGATCGCCCCCAACCGAATCGTGAACCAACCGAGTGGCGAACTGGAACTCGTCTCGTGGCAAGGACGACCGTTTGACGATGGCAATGTTGGGGCCTATCTACCACGACAAACGCTTTACTGTCTCGTTGGCGAAACCGACACATTCCAAGCGACCGTCTATGTCGATCAATCAGACGTCTCACTGGTCCATGTTGGTCAATCTGCCAGCCTTGTATTTGAATGTTCCCGCAACCAGGTGATCGACGGGACAGTGACTGAGGTTTCAGAAATCAACGCGGACCAAGTCCCAGAAGAACTGAGCGTTGACAACTGGATTGCGACTCGCCCGATGGCTTCGGGACCAGCAATCCCGCTGCAGCCGACTTATCGGGTAGCCGTCGAGTTGCCCAACGAAGTGACGCCACTGGTACTGGGATCACGTGGTCACGCGAAAATCCACGTGTCGCCGCAAACGATTTCAACGCAACTGATGCGGGCGGCACAAAAGACGTTCAGCGTACTGCGTTAACAGCACGCATCCAATATGGCTGGCGGAATCCACTGGCATGCTTTTGCCACGGTGGATCAAACGCAAGGCTGACGGGCAGCAACGTGGTTTTCCAACTGATGTTTGCCGCACTCTGGACAGCCGGAACTCGATGCAAACAGCCGGTCGCCATCCCATAGCGTTCCAGATACGGGTCTTCGAAGTACAGCGGCCGATGGCAGAAAGTGCCAGACCACATAAAGTCACGTAGGACAAAATCGCTACGCGCAGCGGTATAGATATGCTGGATTGAATTGACCACGGGAAGCTCGCTGTCATCTTGCGGCAACTCTTCGGTCGCGATCAGTTCTTGCTGCTCCGATTCGATGTTTCGCGGTCGGATGTCCAACCACTGATTGGATACGTTTGGATTCGCCTTTTCAGCACCAACAACCGCGTTCACCTTTGCATTGGGGCGAACCAATCGAACATCGCTATTCGGCTCAGGAAGCGGCTCCAGAGTTTGTGAAGGACGCAGGTTTAGATCCGACGCAGATCGCACATTTTCCTGACCGTCGAAATCTGACTGGATCAATTGCGCGATTGTTGTCCGATCCTCGGCGCTCACCACTGGAGTTCCGAATCCAAGCGACGCAGCCGATAGGGTCAGCTTTACAATTGAACCGAACGCGGCGCGCTTCAGTGGCGTCTTCGTCTTAACTGAATCGCGGAGTCTTCTGTGTGCCGCTCGTGGGGGGCACCCACAGGTCTGTCGGTAAAGCAACTTGGCCAGGCTTTGCATGATCACATCCATGTATCGATTTGCAATGTCCATTCGCGTATCAAATCGATTCGGTAAAAAAACCTCGTACATTTCGTTTTTCGATGCTGACGACTCCCACACGAATGACCGGTACGATCCGATCAAGCCAGCCAAAGCGTCTCGCATTGCGGAAGGTTGAAATGTCAAACCTCAAAGGTTGGGAAAAGTTCGCGGTTTATACCGAAAACGATACGGAGCTGCGCATCGACGTGGACATAGCGAGAATCGATCACTCAGCATTGCGCGTCGTGCAGAACAGGGAGATCGCTTCCCTTTTGAAAACGCTTTCTAAAATAGACCTGTCGAAAAGCGACAAATTACAAGGACGTTGTGGCACAATCCGATGGAACCTTCGCCGGTCGATTCGATCCAAGCCATAGCCTCTGCCCCGACGCAAACGCCGTAATTACGCCACGGATCCACCTTTTTCCCGAGCCCCAAAAATGCCGACCCGAGCTGTTCTTCGCTGGTTGCGCCGTCTGGGGAGCCGTTCGTCCGCATCGCTGTCAAAGCGATCGACCGGGCGGAAACGTGACCGGTTGGCTTGCCTGCTGAACGTGACACAACTGGAGACACGGCGAGTTCTCAATGCTGACGGATTCGTTGGCGAGCTGTTTGTCGATGCAGGTGAACAGGCAAATGACGGTCAACAAGACTTTTTCGAAATCAACGTCCTCGACGATCAAGTCGACGTTCATGTCAACGGCCGACAAATCGGCTCCACTGCCTTGGACCAGATTTCAAACATTCGGCTTCAAGGGTCCAGTGATAACGATCATGTTCAGGTTAATTACCTGGGCCAACAACCTGCCGGCCTAGACCTGTCCATCGACACCGGATCGGGAGACGACCTCCTGCGACTGGTCTCCACCGATAAGCTGGACTCCTTGGTTTATGCGATTACGGGCAATGAGAACGCCACCATCCAACTGAATTCTTCGGCGTCGACCGATCCACAGGGAATCTCGCGCGACCTAGCTTCCTCAATTCAGCTTCACAATGTCGAACAGATTCAGCAAGACCTGAATACCGAATCGATGTTGGTCAATCTCGATCGTTCGGAGCTTGACGTTCGGTTGACCACGCTTGGCGAATTGGGAAGCCAACACGAACTGCGAATTGGCGAAACACTTAGCGAGTCTTTCGATCAAAATCCGTCCATCTCCATCGAGTTCAAATCGTCTTCGTCCGACTTCACGATCGATACGACCTCGGATGCTCAGGACGCCGGTCGCAACAATGTGACCATTGTTGGTGAAGGAATGTGGTCGGGATCCGGCTTCCACATTCTTGGTGACACTCGTGATCACTTTGTCTTCGAAGGCGTCCAACACTTCGATGGGAACGACGTCAGTATTTCCACCGGCGTGATCAACTGGAACGGCGAACTCGTTTCCCAAGCAGCTTCGATTGATCTGCAAGCTTCACAGTCGATCAACTTCTCGCAAAATTCGGGCGTCTTCAATTCGCTTGGTTCAGTTAACGTTTCGGCACAAGAAATCATCTTCCAAGGAACCATCATTTCCGAAGGTGGCAACGTCAAACTCGACAGCGGAGCGTCGGGTACCACGCTTGTGTATGGATCGATCAACGTAGACCACTTTGCCGATAGCATGGTTGGCGGACGCATTGAAGTCTTAGGCGAACGCGTTGGAATATTGGACACTGCGATCCTTAGCGCATCGGGATTCGCCGGGGGCGGGACAATCCTAGTTGGAGGCGACTACCAAGGCGGCAACGACACGATCCATAATGCAGACCGCACGTTCGTCTCATTCAACGCGGCGATTTTTGCAGATGCCATCGAACACGGGAATGGTGGAACGGTCATCGTCTGGGCGGATCAATGGACTCGCTATTACGGTCATATCAGCGCTCGCGGAGGCCAACAAAGTGGCGATGGAGGCTTCGTCGAAGTATCGGGCAAACAGTCGCTTGACTTTGCCGGACGGGTCAACCTGCAAGCCGAAAACGGTGAGCAGGGTTCGCTATTGCTTGATCCTCTGGATGTCAACATCGTCAACGGTGGTGCCGACGGTGGCGAGATAGCGGATTCCGAAGTCCTATTTGCGGATAGCCCCGGCAGCACGTTCAACATTCAGGCATCTTCCATCACGGATGTCGTCGGACTGATCGTCATTCAGGCGACCAATGACATTGTCGTCGATGAAGCGATCAGCCTCGCGACCGCATCATTAGCCTTGCAAGCCGGCAACGACCTAACGATCAACTCAAGTATCGATGTTGGCGGTGACCTATTTCTCGAAGCTGACTCTGTCCATGATTCACCCGATGGCTCGGGAACCCTGACCATCACTGGTGCCATCAGCGTCACGTCAACGACAGGTGAAATCCACCTGATCGCACCGAACTTTTCTTTCACAGGCGGAGCAACGGTCGGGTCTGGAACGACGAATGTCTATTTGTCGAAACCACAAGGTGGAACACTCGACATCGGCTCCGATATCGATATTTCGTCACTTGCTGCTTTCGCGACCGCCGGAACGGTCACACTGGGACAAGCGACCACCGGTGGCGATGACAGTTCTTTCACCAATCAACAAACTATCACAGTCGATACAGTCAATTTCGGCAGTGCTGCGACCTTTGCCGCTGCAGACGCGGGACAGATCTCGGTCATTGCCAACGACGGTGTGATTATTGATGCGACTTTAACGACCAATCAGAACCTGACAATCAACGCAGATGCGGACGCGGACGAAACCGGAACACTAACGGCTAACAACAACAAAGACATTGTCACCAATGGTTTCGATTTGGCGGTCACTGCGGCTGACGTGGACTTGGTCAATCAAGCAACAATTGATGCCTCGACCGGCAATGTAAGTTTCACGTCGACGAACAGCTCCGGCGTTGAACTCGGCACCACAAGCTTGACTCGATTCAATCTGAATGTAGGTGAGCTTTCAGACATCACAGCGAATGACCTAACTGTCACGACAGACCAAACGATCATCGTCGACGGTGTCACTGCTGCATCCAGCAACGCGATCGCGGGCGATTTCATTTTGGTTGCCAACGGCGCCAGCTCAACCGTCACATTCAGCGGCACGGATTCGACTTTTAACGCCTTGCAAGTTCTTGCGTCCGACGGCGTCACTGTGACCGCGGGCTTAACTACCGCCACAGGCGGCATATCGATCGATGCTGATACCGATGTAGGAGACGGCGTTGGCACCTTCGAAGTCTCAGGGCTGACAGGAAAAGTGGACACCGGAGGTCAGAACCTTTCGGTCACCGCAGACGACATCACACTGGCAACTTCACTTCTAGTCGGTCGAATCGATACCGGAGCCGGAAGTGTCACTTTGATCGACTCCGACGGAAGCGGGATCGCGTTTGGTTCAACTACTGTCGCGACCGATTTCGAACTGACCGATGCTGAATACCAAGAAATCACTGCTCAGCAACTGACGCTGCAAACGTCAGGCAATTTGATATTCGATGCGGTCGCAGCAAATGCGAATGTTGACGAAGTGCAATTGATCGCCGACGGCGGATCGTCCACGATCTCTAGCGGCAGCAACAGCTCTAGCTTTGCGATCTTCAGCTTGTCGTCCACCGACGGGATCACCATCAACGGAGACGTAACAACATCCGGGACCATCACTGTTGACAGTGATAGCGACGATGACGGCAGCGGAACTTTTACAATCGCATCCTCCGTTGCTGTCGATTCGACCAATCAGGCGATCAGCATCGTTGCCGCCGACGTTGACTTCACCGGTACATTGAATTCCGGAACGGCAAGCATTTCGATAACCGAATCGGTTTCTGACGGGATCCAAATCGGCGGAAGTTCAGGTTCAACGGGGTTGGTGATCTTCGCTAGCGAACTCGACAATCTGACAGCGACGGGACTGAATCTTGCTACGGATGCAAACGTGACCATCGCCGCGATTGACGCAAGTGAAAGCGATCAAATTGCGGGACTGGTTGACATCACGACGACGGCGGCTGCCACGATCAACGCCGTCGCCACATTCAACGCATTGCGAATCAGATCCAACGATGGAATCACCGTCAACGCAAACCTAGCGACGGCAGTCGGCGACTTGACTTTAGACGCTGATTTCGACAACGCGACCTCGGGAGGTTTGCAGTTCGCTGCCGGCGTGCAGCTGGATTCTGCGGGAGCGATACAACTTGATGCGACCACAGGCCTCGTTACCGCCGCGGGTAGCCTGACCGTGTCAGCTGACAATGGTATTTCGCTTTCGGATTCGCTTACCTCTGCGGGAACGTTGACCTTCAATTCCGATGACGACGCGGATGGAACCGGTACGTTGACGATCGGCACCGGCGTAACTTTGTCATCGACCAACCAAACCATTGGGCTTACTGCAGCCGATCTTGTCCTCGACGGTTCTGTCGATTCCGGGACTGCTAGCACGACATTACAGTCAACGAGCAACCTTGGCCTGGGTGCGACAAGTGTTACTGGAATGAATGTCACGCAAAGCGAACTCGATGCGGTTACCTCCAATGGCCTGACTGCGCAAGCAAGCGGCCAGCTTGTCGTTGACGGTGTCACACAGCCAGTCAACGTTTCTGGTTCAGTCACACTGATCGCTAGTGGAACTAGCCCATCGATCCAGTTCCAAAATAGCGCATCCTCGTTCCTTGCATTGTCTCTGCAAGCGGATGACGGCATCACCATCGCTGCGAACGTTACGACGACCGCAGGCGTGTTGTCCATCAACGCTGACGCCGATGGAAATGACAACAACGGTACGCTCAGCATCGGTGCAGGAGCAACACTGACCAGTACCAACCATGCGATTCAGGTTACCGCCAACGACATCGCAATCAGTGGAGCGATTTCAAGTGGTACCGCAAGCACGACAATCACGGATTCCGATGGCAACGGGATTGGCATGGGCACCCAGACGGTGGCCAACGGATTGAATTTAAACCAAACCGATTTGGACGCCATTACCGCTTCGGAGCTTTTTCTTACGAGCGCTGGCGGGATTTCGGTGGGTGGAGTCACGGCCCCGGCCGGACTTTCAGGAACGACCCATTTGGACGCAGCCGGAACGATTCGTTTCGAATCAGCTGCGTCGACATTCCAGTCGCTTGATGCGGCATCCGACGATCTAATTGTCGTTGAACAAAACCTTTCAACTACCGTTGGCGGAATCACTTTGGATGGCGACTCCAACGGGTTGGTCGATACCAATGACCAGATTCAGTTTGCTTCCGGAGTTGCTTTGAATGCCGCAACGACACTCACACTCGATGCGAGTAACGGGAACTTGACATCAGCAGGTGCACTGTCACTGACCGCCAATGACGGAATCAGTCTCAACGATGCTTTGGCTGCGAACGGCACACTCACGATCAACGCGGATGCTGACGCTAATGACGGAATCGGAACGCTAACGATAGCCGGTGGAATTACCAGTAGTAACGACGACGTTTTAGTTTCCGCAGATGACATAAGCCTTACCGGCGGGATCGATGTCGGAACGGGTGCGATCTCGATTCAAGCGACAGGAACTGCCTCGATCGCTCTCGGAAGCGCTAGCGTCGCCAGTGGCATTCAGCTAACCGACGCAGAATTGGCAGGACTAGTCGCCGATGACTTGACGATTCAAGCTCCCGCCGAAATTCGCGTTGCCGCCGTTTCATCGCTGACACAAATTGCAAATGCAGTGAACCTGATCGGTAGTGGAACCACGTCACAGATCATCTTCGAAACCACCGCATCCTCGTTTCAAGCGTTGAATGCGACGGCAACCGATGGCATCACCGTCAATACGAACGTCGATACGTTGGTGGGTGGAATCACATTGACAAGCGACAGTGATGGGGATGAAATCGGATCGGTAACCGTCGCCAGTGGAGTCAGCTTGACCTCGGCTGATAGCGTTCAAATCACCGCTGAAGACATCGTCCTGTCTGGAAACATTGTTTCCACAAGTCAGGTAACGCTGACGGATTCTGGTGGAGGAACCGCGGGTTTCGGAATCGGTGACACCACGATTGTCGGAGGAGTCAACCTGTCCACTGGCGAGCTGCAACGAATCTCATCGACCGACCTTCTGATCACGACATCGGGTAACGTCGAAGTCGACAATGTCAGCGCGAGCAACAGCAACAATGTCAGTGGTCTTGCAACAATCCAATCCGGCGGCCAAGTCACGATTGCAGCGACTGGCGCCGTTTTCAATGCACTTTCAATCGATGCCGATGCCGGAATCGTTGTTAACGGAAATCTAACGACAGACAGCGGAAACCTGTCACTCGATGGCGATGCCGATACGTCTGACGATGGCGTAGGAGTTGACCGCATTACCTTTGCCGCAGGAATTCAAATCTCTTCCGCTGGCAACCTGACCTTGGATGCCGATGGCGACAAGATGATTGGGTCGGGAACCCTAACGCTTAATGCGGCGGATGGGATCACCATCAATGACGACCTCACGACAAGCGGCGCGATTAGCTTCAATGCAGATACCGATGCGGGTGACCAAACCGGAACACTGACTGTTGTCGCGTCCGCAACAGTCGACTCGACAAACAACTCTGTCCAGATCACAGCCGATGATATTGCATTGCTGGGGAACCTTACCGTCGGAACGGGATCACTGACCATTGTTGATTCGGACGGCGATGGCATCGGGCTCGGCGACGCGGTGACCGCAGGAATCAACCTAAGCGGAGCCGATCTGCAAGGATTGGCAGCGACCAATCTGACGTTATCAACTAGCGGAAACATCGAAGTCGACAACGTCACCGCGGCGAATTCGGCCAACATCACCGGTGTCATCCAACTTAACAGCGGATCGACAACCACCTTTTCGTCCACGTCCGTTTTCAACTCAATCAGCGTCAACTCCGATAACGGTGTCATTGTTCAAGGAAACCTAACCGCAGATACCGGATCAGTCTCCATTGACGCCGACGCGAACAACTCAGCCGACGGAAACGACCAGATTCAGCTTTCCTCTGGTGCACAGATCAACGCCGTTTCAACAATCTCACTCGCGGCGACAAACGGCGGTATCACTGGCGCCGGAACACTCTCGTTGAATGCGGGCGACGGAATTCAAATTCAAGACGCCATCTCCAGCACTGGCGCGATGACATTCGATGCCGATACCAATGATGATGGTATCGGAGTGCTACAAGCTCTCTCGACGATCACCTCGACGAACGCCAACATCGACGTCACGACTAGCGACATCGATTTCCAAGGGAATGTATCCGCCGGAACAGGCGAGATTTTCATTCGAGATTCCGTCGCATCTGGAATCTCCTTGGGCGACAATCCGATGGCGGGTGCGATTAGCTTGGGCGATAGTGAATTGCAACTGCTCACGGCCAACGGTCTTACACTTCAAACGCAAGGCGATATCACCGTCGACAATGTCACGCCTCCGGTATCAATCTCCGGAACGGTCGCATTGATTGCCAACGGTGCCGGATCAACGATCTCTTTTCAAAACGGAGCATCCTCATTTGATGGACTAAGTATCAGTGCGAGTGATGGTGTTTCGGTCGGCGCCGATTTAACCACCACCGGTAGCTTAACGATCAATGCGGACACTGATTCGCCAGATGGAATTGGAACCTTTTCTGTGGCCGCGGGAGTCACCGTCAATACAACGAACCAAGACCTTTCGGTCACCGCCAACGACCTCGACCTGCAAGGCAACATCAATGTCGGCTCTGGCGATACCTTGCTGATAGATTCAGACGGTACCGGAATTGGACTCGGCTCAACCGCCGTCGGGTTCGATATCAGCCAAACTGAATTACAGCGAATTTCGACTAACGATCTTGAACTACAAACGAGCGGTGGAATCACGGTCGACAACATTTCCGCAGCCAATAGCAATGCCGTTAGCGGCACTCTTCTTTTGAACGCCGACGGCGCGATCACATTTACCGCCAATGGCGCCACCTTCAACGCGTTGACAGCACAAGGAAATGGCGTGGTCGTCGCGGGCGTGCTCGCGACCGATGTTGGGGACTTGTCGCTAGACGGTGATAAAAATAATGCAGGCGGAGATGACTTAGTTTTTGCCGCCGGCGCGAGCGTCTCATCGGCAGGAAGTTTAACTGTTGCCGCAACATCAGGTGACATCACATCACCAGGCGCTTTAACCCTGCAAGCCGCTGACGGTATCAATATCGAAGACGATTTGATAACAAACGGCACGCTACTGCTGAATGCAGACACAGACAGTGACATCGACGATGGACAACTAACTCTGGCCAGTGGAGCCTCCGTCGTTACGAACAACGGCACCCTGACAATCATTGCATCCGATCTGGATATCCAAGGGAGCTTTGATAGCGGTACCGCTTCGACAACGATTCAAAACTCTGAAGGCGATGGAATTGGGCTTGGAACCGCAACGGTCGCGGGCGGGATGAATCTAAGCAACGTTGACCTACAGGATTTTACCGCGACAGATTTCACAATCAGCACCACTGGCGATATTGTTGTCGATGGATTCACACAAGCCGGCACAATCGCAGGAACGACAACTCTTGATGGGGACAACGTCACCTTCTCTGGCAATGCGTCGAGTTTTGAAACGCTGCTGGTCCAAGCTGACGACAGAATCGAAGTCAACGCAAATGTGACAACGGTGACGGGTTCGTTGGAATTGATTGCCGACGCCAACCTGTCTTCTGATACCAATGACGACATTCTTTTCGCTGCCGACACACAGTTGACCAGTGCGGGCCAGCTCACCCTACAAGCAACGACTGGAGACATCACCGGTGCAGGCGCTTTGACACTGCTCAGCGCCGATGGGATGACGATTAAAGACTCGCTCACTACCTTAGGTGCATTGGTGATCGATGCCGACACCGACAACGGTGGTTTGGGCACGCTAACCGTTGATGCCGGTGTCACGGTCTCGTCTACCAATCAATCAATTTCGCTGACCGTTGGTGATATGTCGATCGCGGGCGGCATCGATGCGGGTACCGCGACGATTACAATCGAAGACAGCGACGGAGCGGGCATCGGACTTGGAAATGCAACCATTGTTGGCGGCCTGAACTTGACCGTCGCCGACTTTCAAGACTTCACCGCTGGCGGACTGGTCTTAACAACGGCCGGCAACATCGAAGTCGATGGGATGTCACAACCAGCGACGCTCGGTGGCACGACGCAGCTGAATGCCAGTGGCGCCGGATCCACTGTTACTTTCTCCGGCACTGCATCTTCGTTCAACACCTTGTCAATCGATGCCAATGACGGTGTATCAATCCAAGCGAATCTTTCGTCCACCGTTGGTGACTTGACGATCAATTCCGACGTCGATGCAGGTGACAATAACGGCACACTGACAATCAATGCCGGCGTGGTGGTATCGACGCCCAATCAGCAACTGCAGATCACCGCCAATGACATGGACCTGCAAGGCACCCTGAGCAGCGGAACTGCTGAAACGACAATTGGTGTTTCGGACAGTTCGGCGATAGCTTTGGGTAACGCAGTCGCTGTAAACGGGCTGACACTCGACACGTTAGAAATGACTCGAATCACGTCGGGCGACCTTACGTTCCAGGCGTCGGACAACATCATTGTCGATGGGGTAAATCAGCCCGGCACCGTCCAAGGCACCACCAATCTACAATCCGGCGGTACCGTTCAATTCACAACCACCGCATCGGTATTTACGGCACTTAATGTCGAAGCGGATGACCAAGTGGATGTTGCGGCTGATGTGACAACCACCGGTGGCGATATCATCTTGGACGGTGATGCTGACAATTCTGGAGGAACCGCGACGTCAATACTATTTGCTGCCGGCAGCACGCTAACGTCCAGCAATGCGATTACATTGAACTCATCCACCGGTGGAGCGACCGCAGTAGGCCAATTGGATTTGCTGGCCAATACCGATATCACACTCAACACCGATCTTGTGGCCAATGGAATCGTTTCACTTAATGCCGACAACGATGCCAACGGAAGCGGAACGGTGACGGTTTCTGGGGCTGGATCGATCTCCAGTACCAACCAACAGATCAACATCACTGCGAATGACCTTGCCCTCAGTGGAGCGGTATCAGCAGGTACGAGTACGGTTCAGATAAGCGATTCCGATGGCTCCGGTATCGGACTAGGTTCTGCGATCGTGTCCGGTGGTATTTCGCTGAGCAACATCGACGTTGGGAATGTTTCCGCAGGCACACTGTTGATCAGCACTCAAGGCAATATCTCCGTCGATGGTTTTACGCAACCAAGCTCGATCACGGGGGATGTTCAACTTCAAGCAACCGGTGGATCGTCAACCATTGCCTTCTCAGGCAGCGATACCACATTCGAGGAAGTCACAATGACGGCTGCCGACGGCGTTAGCTTGGCGGCAAATGTCACGGTACTTTCCGGAGACGTCACGATTCAAGCGGACAGTGACGCCGGCGACGGAACAGGAACATTCTCAATTGCCTCGGGTTTTACTCTCGACTCATCGAACCACAACGTATCGGTTACCGCAAACGATATTGATCTACAAGGGACAATCAACGCGGGCACCGGATCAATAACGTTGATCGATTCGGATGACTCCGGAATACGCATCAGCAACTCAGGCGCTACTGGAGTGTTGTCAGTTTCTGAAGCAGAATTGAATTCGGTCGTCACGTCGAACTTAACATTCTCGACAGGCGGCCAAATCCTGGTTAGTGACGTCACTCAAAACACTGCAACGGCGGATTTAACTCAGCTGATCGCAGGGTCCAATGTTGTCTTTGGGACCGATACATCGACCTTCAATTCACTGAACGTTCAAGCCGACAACGGAATCGGTTTGTTCGTCGGTGTCATGACCTCTGAAGGTGACCTTTCCCTTGACGGTGATGCGAACAATTCGGCTGACGGAAACGATACAGTCTTATTCTTTTCAGGCGTGCAAGTGTCTTCCGCAGGTGATTTGACCCTTGACGCGACGTCAGCTGAAATCCGCGTCAACGGCACCGCGACACTTCAGGCCGATGAAGACCTAACCATCAATGATGCTTTGACCAGTACCGGCACATTGAACCTGTACGCTGATGCGGATGCCGACTCGAGCGGAACACTATCGGTTGCGGCAGCCGCATCGATTGACACAAACAATAACGCATTGACCTTGATGGCGAACGACCTTTCCATTGCAGGAACGGTCTCATCAGGAACCGCGACAACCACCATCAGTGACTCTGACGCCGGTGGTATCGGGCTTGGAAACGCAACCATTGTCGGTGGGTTAAATATCGACAACAGTGAATTAGATAAATTCACCGCCGGTGCGATGCTATTCTCAAGCAACGGAAACATCGAATTGGATGGTCCGGTTCAACCTGCAACCGTCTCTGGTAGTTTGGATCTAGAAGCTGCCGGATCCATTTCGTTTTTGAACACGACACCGACGTGGTCGGCCATCGACGCTAAGGCGGATTCGGGCATCAATGTCAACGTGAATTTGACGACCAGTTCAGGTGCGCTTGATTTGGACGCGGACGCGGACGATTCAGGTTCTGGACAATTGAACCTAGCTTTCGGCGTCCAGCTTAGCTCAGCATCAACGATATCGCTCGACGGAGCGTCGATCCAAGGCAGTGGAGGCTCCGCTTTAAACGCTGCCGACGGCATTACCATTTCCGCTGATTATTCGACTGGTGGGACGCTTACCATTGACGCCGACACCGACTTCGGTGACCAAACTGGGACGCTGAATGTTTCGACCGGCGCTTCGATCACCACCGGCAATCAGCAACTTTCGATCACCGCTGAAGACATCAATCTGTCCGGAACCCTCGATACCGGAACGGCTCAACTGACGATTGCCGATTCCGATGGAAGTGGCATTGGCTTAGGAAACACCATTGTCGGAAATGGACTGAATATTTCCGGATCTGAACTACAAAACATCCAAGCCGGTCAGCTTAACCTCAGCACTACCGGTGATCTTTATGTCAATGGGATCTCGAGTACGAACAGCGCTGGCGTTAGCGGAGACGTTGTCTTGCAATCGGGAAGCCAAGTTAACTTTTCGGGCTCCGATTCGACCTTCGGATCCTTAGACGCTCAGGCGAACGACGGTATCAATGTTAACACCACAGTCATCACGAATGTCGGCGACCTTCGCCTCGATGGCGATGCCAATAACGCAGTGGACTCATCCGACTCGATTCTGTTTGCCTCTGGGATAAATTTGACTTCAGCAAGTCAGCTTTCTCTGCAAGCTGACCAAGGAAGTCTGGTCGGATCCGGTGCATTGAACCTCTTTGCTGCGGACGGCATTCAGGTCGAAAGCGATCTATCCACCTCCGGCGTTTTGACGATCAATGCCGATACGGATGCAAACGACGGTGTTGGGACGCTTAGCGTCAATGGCGGTTCGACGATCACGACGAATAACAATGCATTAAACATCACCGCCGAGGATGTTAGCTTTAGCGGCTCACTCAATAGCGGCACTGCGACAATCACGATCACGGAGTCCGAAGGCGACGGAATCGGTTTCGGAAGTACGACTGTTGCCGGAGGATTGAACTTTACCAATGGTGATCTTGCTGGTTTTACGTCCGGCGGTTTGACGTTGACAACCTCAGGCGATTTCGTTGTCGATGGCGTCGTCCAACCGGGCAATATCACGGGGCTTGTGACACTTTCAGACTCCGGCTCATCGTCGGATGTAAGTTTTGCCAATAGCGGATCCACGTTTGGGCAGCTGGCGGTCAACATCGGCGGCAATATCTCGGTCGCCGCTGATGTCCAATCGACATCCGGTGATTTGCAATTCACTTCAACCGGCAGCCTGTCCGTTGCCAACGGCGTCCAAATCGTCGGAGCGGGAAACGCAACTGATCTCACGATTGCGGCGAGCAACGTCACACTTGGAAATGGTTCATCGGGTTCAGAAAGTCTTTACAACCCAAATACCGGCAACATTTCCATTACGACCACAAGTGGTGCCGTTGATGTCGACGACTTTGCGATCGCAAGTGACTCTGGGACTATCTATATCAATGCGGTTGGTGGGATCACTGAGTCCTCAAACAACGACACGGTTAAAATCGCGACATCAGGTTTCATGACGCTTTACGCGGGGAATTCGGTAGGTTCGACCGCGGGTGCAAATCTAGCGGGAACCGGCGCGATCGATATCCAAGCAACCGTGTTAACGTCGTCGCTGTATTCGACGGGTGGACTATTCCTACGCATTGACAACGCGGTCAATGTTCTGGGACTTCAGACAACCAACGGCAGCATCGAAGTATTGTCGACTGATGTGATGAACATGCTCAGTCCCGTGACTGCCGGCGGAGTGGGTGATATTACGCTGATCGCATCAACGCTATCGTTCATCGACAGCGGAGACGTCACCACCAACTCAGGTTCGATCAACGCTAGCGCTACAACGAATGGCGGATTGCTAATCACTGACGGAGCTGTCTTCACCACCGATCAGGGAAGCATTAGCGGCCAGTTTGTCAATGCAAACAATCCGTTTGACGGATCCAGCGATACAGGTGACCCACTAACCGATTCCAATCGGATCGCACAAATCAATTTGGTCATTGCCGATCCGTACGCCACCGGAATTGGGATCGAAATCGATTGGCAAGAAGGTAACCCAACAGGGCCAGAATTTTCCGCCGCCCCAGGCGACCCACGGACGCAGATCGTTCAGTCGACCATTAGCTCAGGGTCTAGCGGAACCGTTTACGCGCACAACTACGAAAACGCCCCCGACCCTACGGATCCTTCCGCAGACATCAACGTTGAATTGCGAATAACGGAAATCGCTGGCGGATCGATCAACCTATTTGACGCCGGCACATCAGTTTTTGATGTGACAATCAACACACCGCAATCACTCGTGCTGGTGGTGTCATCGCCTATCCTACCGTTCTTTGTTGCCTTGCCGGCGTCCGACATTCCTGATGCGATTGTTCAACCGACATCTGTTGCCGTCCAAGTAGCCGAACGTCAGCGACTGTTTACGACACAAGCGCCACAGGTACTTACCGGGTCGATCGGAACGGCAAGACAATTGGAACAACGCTACTACGTTCTCAGGATTGTTACCTTCGGATCCGAAGGCGAGATAAAAATCATTCGGGACAATCAAGAATTCCGGCTGCCGGACCTTGAAGATTCCGACTCAGACAGCGGCTTTGAAATCAGTCAGCTTCCAGAGCTGTTTAAGCGACTGCCCGATGACCGTTACCGAATTTATATGATCGAAGGACAGACAGAACGACTTGTACTGGATTTCATCATTCAAGATGGACAACCAATCGAAGCGCAGCACACTGACAACGCTACGTCATATCGCCAGACCAGCGAAGGTGACGTGACAGACAGTGAAAATCAGCTTGATGTGTCTAAAACCCATTCGCCAACCACGCGAATCGACGGTCCGCATACCGATACGCAGTCGGATCAATCGAGTTTGATGGAGCGTTTTGGGCGAGCACCATTGGTGGCCGCTGGCGGCATGATATTAACGGCAGAGATGATGCGATTTACAAAACGCGATACCGCGTCCTCCCGGCAAATACCGATACAGAATCAACGACCAACCAAACGTGATCAAGCAACGCACGTTGGAGCATCCCGATGAAAATCATTTGCACGTACTGTGGATCGGAATGCGGTGAGCGCGAACAGCAGAACGGACGTTGTGGAAGCTGCGCGTGTTTCTTTGTCGGAACCGAGGTCGTCGTTCAAGAAGAAGACGCGTCACTCGGAAACGCCCCGACCTCAGATACGGGACATCCCGCGGTCGATTCCGATCCAGCGATCGAACCACCGCCGGCACCTCCAAAACCTCCACCGATCGTCGCTCCAAAATCAGAGCTAGGGGCGTTGCTGGAATCGATGATGCCCGAAGCAAACCAGCTTTTGGGAGGGTTCAACCCGGACTCGGTCGAACCTGATTTGCCGATGATGGGCATGGAAGCAAGTGAAGGGCTAATTCAGCCTCGCAAGCTTTCGCCCCAATACCAAAAACGTGTCGAACGAACCTGGCAATCCACATTCGGTGGCGGAGCCTTTTCGGCAGAGCACACGCTTAATTCGGCTTCGCCCTCGATGGGCACCAAAAAGGATTGCCCTACACTTAGCATCGCGACGCGTAAGATCTCACGTGCCGAAGATGGCGATAGACGAGATATCGACGGTGACTATGAACTTAAAGAAGTTATCGGCGAAGGCAGCATGGGGCGTGTCTGGTCGGCGCGACAAACATCACTTGATCGAAACGTAGCCGTCAAAGTTCCGATGGCTGAACTGGCTGGGTCGGGAAGCGTTGGCGAAAGCCAGTTCATTTCCGAAGTCGTCGTCACCGGGCAACTGGAACACCCCAACATTGTTCCGATTTATGAGCTCGGACGTGATGCCAATGGTCTACCGTTTTACTCGATGAAGCACGTCCAAGGGCAAGCTTGGAACGAGTCCATTGCGGATAAGACGACTGCGGAAAACATCGAAATCCTGATGAAGGTCTGCGATGCGATCGCGTTCGCTCATGACCGGAATTTCCTTCATCGCGATATCAAACCACACAATGTGATGGTGGGGGAATTCGGCGAAGTCTCGGTCATGGACTGGGGTATTGCCGTTGCTGTCCAGCGCGATCCGACCAAACCCTGGGCTTCCGTCGCGACGGGCCCAGCTGGAACCCCGGCCTACATGGCGCCAGAAATGGCGGCGCACAATCCGTCAGAACTCGGCGCGGTCAGCGATATCTATCTGCTTGGCGCGGTGCTGTACGAAATTGTTACCGGAACCCCGCCGCACCCTAAGACTGGCGACACCAGGGCGGCGTTACTCGCCGCCGCAGCCAACGAAATCATACCGACGACAAAGACCGGTGAATTGGTTGACATAGCGCGTCGGGCGATGGCGACCAACTTGGAAGACCGATACCAGACGGTCAAAGAATTCCAAGACGCGATTCGTGAATACCAATCCCATCGCGAAAGTATCAAGCTGTCCGAAAGTGCGAAACAGCATTACCAAAGCGCTGCCGAAAACCACAGCAGCGATGAATATGCACGTTCTCGATTCGCATATGAAGAAGCCTTGCGGTTGTGGGACGGCAATCATTCCGCACGACAAGGTTTGAAGGTTGCGACGTTAGCCCACGCGAAGAACGCGCTTGATCAAGAAAACTTCGAACTGGGAATCTCGATTCTCGATGCGTCCGACCCAAGTCATCGCGATTTGTTAAACAAGCTTGAATCCAGTCGAGCACAACGACGCCGGTTGGCCGCGGTTTCCAAAATCGCTGCAGCCACGGCGGCGATCGCAGTTTTTGCTGTCGTCGGTGTAACGTTTTATTCCTACGGAGAATTGAAAGATAGCGCCGCAAAACTTGAGACCGAAAAAGAAGTCGCGGTTCAAGAGCGACAAAATGCAATGCAAAGCGAAGAAGCGGCGATCGCTGCCGCTGACCTCGCGAAAGAAGCCGAACGGAAAGCGAAGTTGGCCGAGCGCGTCGCCCTCGTTGCCAAAAACGAAGCACGCGGCGCCGAAGTAGTCGCGCGTCAGGAAAAACGACGCGCCGAAGAGGCAGCCTATGCGTCCGAGATCGGCCTCGCGGCAGAATCGATCCGGCGAAACGATTTCGAAAAAGCAGAGCGAATTCTCGACAAAATGGACCCGCTTTCCGGACAACCCTTCAATGCCGTTATGTCTCGCTTGCGTCATTTGGAATGGGGAATCCTGCGGGACGCGTCAGCTCCGTCGTCGATGCAAAAACTGCTGACCGATGTGCACGTCGACTCCGTCACAAGCTCAGTCGATGGTCACATCTTTGCCGCCGGCGCAGACTCTGGAAACGTTTATCTATGGACCAAATCAACCGACGAACAATTGGGCGAACCCGTTGTTGTCAACTTCGGCAGATCCGTCACGTCAGTGGCGCTGTCCGACGATGGATCGAAGCTTGCGGTCGCAGGTATCAGAAACAACCAGATCGACAACGGTGAAAAGGATCAAACCTCGGAAAACACATATGCGATCTCTGTGTGGGAAATCAAAGACGGAAACGTCGCGGCAACACCGATCATTTTGCCCGGGCACCAAGCGACTGTCTTGAGCTTGAGTTTCTCTAAAGACGGACAACGACTCGTCTCTGGCGCTAGCGACCGAAAGGCAATTGTTTGGAACTCGGTCGATGGCACAACGATCTCGGTCATGCGTGACCACTTGGAAAAAGAAGTCTACGACGCCCGCTTTTCCCCCGATGCATCACAGGTTGTCACGAGCTGCGAAGACGGACGGGTCCGCGTGTGGAGTCTAAATACGAATTCCAGTGAAGCCAAAAAGGTCCATGACCTCCGCGGGCACGATGGCCCGGTCTACTGTGCCACGTTCACACCCGATGGCCAATCGATCATCTCGGGCGGGTACGATCGCAAGCTGCTCAGTTGGTCATTAAACACGGCATCAGGTCGTCCCAACGACCTATCAAATCGTCTCATTGCGCAAGCCAGCGAACAAAGTTCTCAATCAGCCGCGTCTACGCAAATCGGCAGCGATGAGGAACAGCATGAAGCGAGCATCCACGCAATAGCAATCGGTCAAATCGATGGACACGACTGTCTACTAAGTGGCGGAAACGACAACACCATCCGAGTTTGGAATTTCGATCGCCAAGCTTGGTCGCTCGATAAAGTCCTACGTGGTCATGGCCGTTGGGTCCGCTCTTGTGTCTTTTCCGATAACGGACGAACGGTTGTTTCCGGAGCATTCGATGGCGTGAAACGCTGGAATTGGAACGCCTATGAACTGCCAAGAGATCTATTCCCGGTAGCAGAACGCCGTCTTGGAAAACGCCCAAGCGAGATCGGCCTGTCAGCGGTTTCAAATTCGATCTACTCTCCTGATGGTCGCTGGGTCGCAAGTTCATATAGCAACGGCAACGTCGCCGTATGGGATTTAGCAGCCGACGATCGCTCCGAAAGTCAGCTGCTTGGTGAAGGCCACGCGTTGCTAACCGCGACGGGTCAATTTTTTGATTCTGACAGCCAGCTTTTGACGTCAGCTGGCGACAACACAACCCGACTTTGGGACGTCCAACGTGGCAGCCAAACCGCAGTCCTTTCAGGGACCGGCTATCGCGGTGTCGCTTCGATTGTTTGCCAACAAGCCAATGGTGACTTTCTGGTGGCAACTGGCAGCGACAATCGGTTGATTCCAGCAAAGCTGTGGTCGGTTCAAGCGGATGGCCAAATCAGTCACCTACCGCTTTTGCAAGATCAAGCGGTAAAGTCAATCGAAGTCGGGCCAATCGCAGGTGCAAATCGATCAACAACGCATTTGACCAGTTCGACTGTTGATGACGAGCAGTTTCGCCAATACCGACAACGTGTTCGTAGGATACCCGACGTCACCAAGATTTCCTCTTCGCCCGATGGACGCAAATTCATCATCGGTGACGCATCAGGTCGCTGCTATGTCTACGCGACTCCCGTCAATTCCTCCGATCCCGAACTAATCAGTTCTGTTTCGATTCACGGTACACCGATCACTGATCTCGTTATCCTTCCAGACAACAGCACTGCGATTTCGGCCAGCGAAGACGGACGTATCCGACAATGGCAATTGGATGACGGACAGGTCATTGGAGAAGTTCCGTGGGCAGGCCCAGTAACCGACTTGGATCTGTCCGAAGACGGGACGAGGCTTATCGTTGGTCACGCACCGGTCATTGGTCAGGACTACCCGATCGCCGAAGTTTTCACTATCGATTCCGATGGTCGTTTCTCATCCAATTGTCAGCTGAATTCGACCGAACCATCAACTCGGACGACAAAGACAATACGTCCAACTGTTCAATCCGTGAAATTCAGTAGGGATGATCAAACAGCTTTGCTAAGCCTGTACTTTCCCGAACAGGTTGAAAACGGCAACCGAATTGGTGAGTCGAGTTCCGGCTATCGGATGGCGTTGTGGAACGCTTCGAATAATGGGCAAGAAATCGAGTGGATCCAAAACGGGGAGAATGGTGAAATCGCCTCTGCTTTGACCACATCCAACAATCGAAAGTCACAACTTCTGGTCGTCGGTGGAAAAGGCGCGCGACTTTGGGACCGACAGGATTCCGATCCGACTCGATTCACAAAACTCGTCCATAGCTTTCGCCCGATCGCCGCGATCACTTCTACAAGTTTTTCGCACGATCCAACAGCCAACCGATCGGAACAACTTTTGATTGGCGATAGCGAGGGCAATCTAAAGGTCTGGCAACTGAACGATAATCAGTGGGATGAAAGCTCCGGAGTTGCGCAAAGTCTTGCAGGTCATCATGAATCCGAGATTATTGCCAGTCAGTTTCATCCGCTTGACCCGACTCGATTTATTTCGGTCGATCGACTCGGTGCATGGCACCAATGGCAGCTCGACGAATCGCAACAATGGCAGATAGTTCAAAGCGGCAAGTTCACAGACGATTCATCAACATGCTTTGTCGCGATGTTCTCCCCAGACGGTCAGTCCGTTGCTGTGGGAACCGACTCCGGAGGCCAACTTTGGAAATTCGATGACAACGGCCAAATTCAAAAATCTGCACAACCATGGGAATCCGGCCCCGTCAGAAACCTGGTATTCAGTCACGACAACCAGTTGATCGTCACAACCGACTCCGACCGGAACGTCTGCTTTTGGGACATGCAATCGAAGCTGCTTGCCCGACTGAATGAAGACGATGCTTTGTCCGTATCAACAATGGATTTATCCAAAGATCGTCGCCGATTCGTCACCGGGCAAGGGAAGCGAGTTGTTATTTGGGACACCAGCCGAATTGATCCTTCAAATTCGGCCCAAACCATGGTGAATATCCCAGAACTGCTAAGCCTGGAAGAACATCGCGCGGTCACATCGGTATCGCTGTCGCCAGATGGCAAGAATCTGCTATCGGCCGGTTCCGAAGGTAGAACGGTGATCTGGAATGGGAAAACGATCGCACCAGTCACGATGACCGGTTCTAGTACACAAATCCTTTACCGCATCGGATCAAAACCTGCTCGACTGGATGGATCGATCATCATCAACGATCCGTGTAACTTGCTGCGTTATGACAATGCCCGAATTCACGTCAGCACAACCACACTTGATGGCGACGAAGACTTGCAACGGGATTTGCGAGAGCGACTAGTGATTGCCCCTGCAGCAAACGATGGCTTTACGATTGACCGTGCGAAAGGAGACGTTTTCTACCAAGCTTATGCTGGCGCTCCCCGTCAACTGGTTGCATCAATACAGTCCGCCAATCGCCCCTCAGAAGGCTTCGACAATCCAGCCAAAGACGTCGATAACCACGCCGAATTGGTCGTACAGCTCTCGCCTCAGATCACGTCAAACATTGTCGAACGTCTGTTAGGGACAATCCATTACTCTGTTGACTCTACCGAACTTGCTACCGTCGATCAATCTTTCGATCCGGCAAAGAAGGAGACGACCAAGTCCAATGCCGTGAATTCGCGGAAAATCAAGATCCGAATTGATTCGCTTGGATATCGTCAAGTCGAGCAATCAAGTTTGCCCAGCACAAACGCGAGATTGTTCCCAAGTGCCTTAGAAAGTGTGATCGAAATTGACATCGAAACGACAGGGACGCAGGACGCTTCGCCACTTGAAGGCCAGGTAGCTCAATTGCATATCGCTAAATAGTTCGTTCCGGATTGGTCTCGTTTGTTCGGCAAACCAGCCGCACCCTGAACGCGACGTCTTGATCGCTGTTTGGTCAAGTCGCCTCCACAAAGGAGTGTTGTGCTGATATACAACGACGTCCCACTTCTCTGGAACCAACCGCGATGTTCAAAAAGCGTCATACCGAAGTCGGTGCTAAACCCGGCACTTTGATGATTTCCGCCGAAGCACCAAAACCGGCGATGTCGATGATTCACTATCGGCAGGAAGGTCGTGCGGAAGAAAAGGTCGTCAACGATGTCAACGAACTGAAAGCGGCATTTCACGACGGTCACGTCACCTGGGTCGACGTCCAAGGATTCGGCGACCACGAACTGATGAAATCCATCGGCGAAATCTTCGAACTGCATCCGTTGCTGCTTGAGGATGTCGTCAACCTTCCGCAGCGAGCCAAAGCGGAATCGTACGACGACCAACTTTTGTTGATCGTGAAGATGGTCGCCGCGGAATCCGCTTCTACAATCGAATTAGAGCAAGTCAGTATTGTAATCGGCCCAACCTATGTGCTGACATTTCAAGAATTCCCAGGTGACGTTCTCGATCCCGTTCGTCGACGAATCCGCGCCGAGAAATCATTGATTCGAAGCCACGGGGCCGACTATTTGGCATACGCGATTGCAGACACCATCGTCGATGCCTACTACCCGGTTTTGGAAACGATCGGGGACCGCATCGAGGCGTTAGAAGACGATGCAGTGATGCGTCCGACACCTGAGCTACTGCGTGAACTGAACCGTTTGAAAAACCGGTTGGTCAATCTCCGACGCGCCGTTTGGCCGCAACGTGAAGCAATCTATTCCTTGATTCGAGACGGGAACACCGTGATCGGCGAAGATGTTCGGTTGTTTCTACGGGATACCCACGACCACTGCGTCCAAACATCTGAAGTCATCGAAATGTACCGGGAAATGGTCGCGAGCTTATTAAACACCTATCTAACCACCATCGCCAATCGGACCAACGACGTGATGAAGGTCTTGACCATCGTCGCGACGATTTTTATTCCGCTTACGTTCATGGCCGGCATCTACGGCATGAACTTTGACCACATGCCTGAGCTTCATACGCGATGGGGCTACCCAATCATCTGGGCCGCGATGATCGTCACGGCCGCAGGTATGGTTTACTTCTTTCGACGCCGCGGATGGCTTGGCGGTGACGATTCGATGGGTGAACGATAGGGAGCATGGGCTGAACAAAACGCGAGGTGTTTTCTGTTCGTTTGCAAACGGATCACAAGACAACTATAGACACGTCGGCTATATTGAAGCGAGGTAGAGAGTTCGGCCATCCCATCCGGTTCGCAGGTGTTTGGAGTCTTGTAAATGGATCGCAGAATACTTTCACTCGGTTTTGTATCGATCGTCATCACTGCAATAGCTGCGCCAGCGTATGCGCAGGTCGCGGAGGTAGTCGCCGCAGCTGATGAGACGGCTGAGTCAGAAGAGTCATCTGGCATCGCTCAAGAATCAAAGTCGATCGTTTCGGAAGGGAAGTTCTATCGTTTGATCAACGGAGAATCGGCTTCGGTCCCATTGGTTGAAAAACCGGTGCTCAACCATCTCGATTCCGAGCGAGGAGAACAAGGTGGTGTGTGGGTGGTCGGTAATCAAGACGAACGCCCCGTAGCCATCATCAGCCTTTGGACCCGCCGTGACTCGACCTTTTGGGTGTATTCGGTTGCGTCACTGTCGGAACAAAATCGGATCGAAGCGACTTTGGGATCCGACATTCGCTGGGCACCTCAGCCATTTCAATTGGAATTCCATTCGCTGACGCTCGACGCGGCCCCGTCCAATTCGGCCCCCATTCGCTATTCGCAACTGAAACGAATCGCACGCCTGTTTAGCGGCCATGAATACTGGCAGGATAGTCGTCATGAGTTACGCATTCTGGCCCGCGAGATGTATCGATATCAAGATCCACAGAAAGGCATTTTGGACGGAGCGGTGTTCTCGATCGCCCACAATACAAACACGGAATGTTTTTTGTTGTTGGAAGCGTTCGAAAAGGATGGGAAGAAATCGTGGAGATACGCGCTTCGCAGAAATGGATTTGCCAAACTACACATTCATTTTGACGGAAAAGAGGTTTGGACTCGACCGACCATTGGCATCAATGGAAATACAGCAGACCCGACTGATGCCTATTATTTGTTTACGCTTCCGCGTAAGAAATAAATTTTGCGAAGGGTGCATGATGAGTCGTAGTTTTGAAAACGATCGGTACTGAGCCGCATTCGCGCTAGCGACGGTTGAAAACAACATCAGCCGCGCGGCGCCAGCCCGCGGTTAACGAACCTGTAGAAACTGCGGACGAAACCGGGGCTAATGCCCATCGGCTGATAAGAAGGAAACGCTGATACACTTCGCGATTAACCTCAACAAACCGCAGCTCACAGACCAAACAACTGAGCCGGTTCGCGCTAGCGACGGTTGATACCGTTCACGATCTGCACACCACGCAGCCCACAACATCAGCCGCGCGGCGCCAGCCCGCGGTTAACGGTATGCGCCAGGACACATAACCGCTCGCTCGCGCGATGCGGCTGATTGAAAAGGGAACGCGGCTAGTGACATTGCAGCTCACAGACCAAACAACTGAGCCGGTTCGCGCTAGCGACGGTTGAAAACAGTTCACGATCTGCACACCACGCAGCCCACAACATCAGCCGCGCGGCGCCAGCCCGCGGTTAACGGTATGCGCCAGGACACATAACCGCTCGCTCGCGCGATGCGGCTGATTGAAAAGGGAACGCGGCTAGTGACATTGCAGCTCACAGACCAAACAACTGAGCCGGTTCGCGCTAGCGACGGTTGAAAACAGTTCACGATCTGCACACCACGCAACCCACAACATCAGCCGCGCGGCGCCAGCCCGCGGTGAACGGTATGCGCCAAGACACATAACCGCTCGCTCGCGCGATGCGGCTGATTGAGAGGTGTTTTCGAGCACTACTGCTCACGTTGCCGTGCGAGGTACCTTGCCAATTCATCTTGGTTGATCGCTTTGTTGTCGTCGCGATCTGCTTGTGGCAAAACTTCTTTCCCTAGGAATCCTTGGCCCGACTTCTCTTTCAATTCACCACTCCGGATCACTCGATCCCGGTTGACATCATGACGTAGCATCAGGCGTTGCGCTTCGGCGGCATCCTGATCTGTGTAGCCTTTTTCGTCACGACGTTTGCCCATCTCTTTTTCGATTTCCAGCATCGTGGTCTTTCCATCACCGTCGGTATCAAACGCTAGAAGTCCATCAGCGATCGCCGGCTGAAGCTTGACATAGAGAGCAAGCTCTTCCTTTGTCGCGATCCCATCGAAATTGGCATCAACGGGTTGCATCAAAGCACGTGCTGACAACAAGTCTTTCGGTGTTAACCCGAGCTTTTGACGATGCTTCGCAATCATCGTGGCAATTTCGGTCAACGAAAGAAGTCCATCTTCATCTTCGTCGAAACCGTCCGGCTTCGCGGGCATCGGAGTTCCTTCCCATTCACTTGGTCCAAGGCGTCCATCACCGTCTCGATCAAAACGATTTCGGATTTTGATCGCCCATCCCTGATCGACGCCAATAATGCCGATCTCTTTTCTGATGACTCGGCGAAAGGCAAAGGCATGGGTCAATTCTTCGACCGTTAAAATGCCATCGGCATTGGCATCGATCTCATCAGGCTCTTCCGGCCATGCTGCGGTGATCTCTTCCGGATCGATCTGGCCGTTGCGGTTCGAATCGTGCTTTCTGATTGAACGCTCGGCGACGGTTCGATCAATTTGCTCGACATCCAGCTCTTCTCGGATCGATGCAAAGTGAAGTGCGATCTCGGGTTGCGAAAGCAATTGGTTGCGATTCAGGTCGGCTCTTCCGGCAAGAGACGCCCACTTCAATTTCTTACACTCCGTTTCATTCAAAACGCCGTCATCATCAAGATCAAAGATCGCAAGGGTCTTGTTTGCGTCGTCCAGATCCGACTGGATCAGTACCAGCGAATAGCGATCTTTCACCGGTTCGCTTTGGGCGTGGCAATACTTGGGCGAAAGGCAGGCTGACAACAATGCTGCGGCAGCCTGCAAACAGATGGTCAATTTGACGCGACGCTCTCGCATGGTCACTGGTCTCCGCTCTAAAACCATTGAATTTGGACACGCGACGATCATCTTAGCACCCTCCCGCCCGCAGAGGGGACACTGATTGTGCGATTTCAATTAAACGGCTTGTTTCGAGGTAACCAGATTGCGCCAAAATCTGATCGCTTTTCAAAAGATCACAATCAGCCGCCAGAAAGCCAAGACTGGATGTTGTAAGACGAGCAGCAAAAATGCCTTCACATTGCTGTTGACGAAAACCACCCCGGATTGCTACCGAAAAAACACCTAAAGGAATGAGTAACGAATTCCTACTACTTTTCAACGATTGAACCACCTGGACAGAAGGAATTGACCATGGTGCCTACGATTGGTCGGACATTAAAACGGCGTTTTGCGGTCCCATACGGCTGCTACAAACTTGTCACAGGGCGGCAATCAATGCTCCGCCAATCAGGCTGGTTTCAAAGCGTACGAGCTTCGAAACCCGAATCAGTTGATGGTCAACCAGTTCCATGGATGAATTATTCGATCGTCGAATTCCTGTCCGAACGCTTGGACAGCCAGATGACTTTGTTTGAATACGGAAGCGGCGGTTCGACACGGTATTTCGCGCAGCGCGTTCGTCAGGTCACCTCCGTCGAATACGACAAATCTTGGTACGACACCGTCGCCGAAGACCTGCCATCAAATGCCAGATTGATCTATCACCCCTTTGATAACACTGCACGTTATGCGGAAACCATTCAGCGGCAGGACACCCGCTTTGATGTTGTCGTCGTTGATGGTCAAGACCGAGTGCGCTGTGTTGAACAAAGCCTTCCCTGCTTGACCGAAGCCGGCATCGTGCTGCTGGACGATTCAGACCGCGAATGCTACCGCCCAGCATTCAAACTTCTGTCCCAACGAGGTTTCAGAGCGTTGAGAATCGCGGGACTTAAACCCGCCAGTTGTTGTCGCCACGAGTCCACCGTGTTCTACCGGCCAGAAAACTGTGTTGGGCTTTGAGCCTTGGGCTCGATGGCCGACCGTGACGTAACCTCGATGAAAAGTTTGCCACCGATGGGTTGTCAGTGTTTAAACTAACGCTAACGCTCCCAACAGTCTTTTCTTTCTTGTCGTGGCTGCCGTGATGAAACTCTTGATTCGATGCGTGGCGCTCGTTTTTCTCGTCGCTTCGCCAGCGTTTGCCGACATTGTCACTCTTCCCAATGGGGATGATGTGATCCCGGTTGATGAAAACCTGAATCCGTTTGATTTTGCCGACTCCTTTGCGACGCCTTCAGCTGTCGGAGTTTTTGGTATCGGCGACACGATCGTCGAAGGCACGATTCTAAACGCAAGTGAATCGGACGAAGACGTTTTCACGTTTACCATCGCCGATGGCACTCGTTTGGATTCGATCACGCTGGACTACATCACCGGTGACGGCAACCACTTTGTCGGAATCGATACGGGAACCTCGATGACGTTCCCCGCCAGCTACGATGGTACTTCGTTGCTGGTTGCACACCTGGTTTCCGACTTGGATAGCGGAGCCGATCTGTTGACAATCGATGTAGCCAGCAACAATTACAACACCATCGCTCCTCCCGGCGCATTGTCGGCGGGAGACTATTCGGTTTGGATCCGCGAAACCGAATTCCAAGACTTCGACTATTCGTTAACCTTCCGCGTCAGCGCGGTCGCGATTCCCGAACCGTCATCACTTGTTGCACTGCTGGGAATCCTCGCCACCACCTGTGTTACGCGAAGACGGAACTAGAGCTTCGTTCCATATAAAAATATGTGTTCGGATCATCAGCCGACGGGCGTTAGCCCCGGTTTTGTCCACGTTGACTTCTGGTTCAACAACCGTGGCTAACGCCAGACGGCTAATCCTAAAAGCGAGTTTCACCCATTAGCCGATGGGCGTTAGCCCCGGTTTTGTCCACGTTGACTTCCGGTTCAACAACCGTGTCTAGCGCCAGACGGCTAATTCTAAAATCGAGTTTCACCCATCAGCCGATGGGCGTTAGCCCCGGTTTTGTCCACGTTGACTTCTGGTTCAACAGCCGTGGCTAGCGCCAGACGGCTAATCCTAAAATCGAGCTTCACCCATCAGCCGATGGGCGTTCGCCCCGGTTTTGTCCACGTTGACTTCCGGTTCAACAACCGTGGCTAACACCAGACGGCTAATCCTAAAATCGAATTGGAACGAAGCACTAGGAGGCTTTCTTGGCTTGGCACTCTAGCTTTTAGCGACCACCACCAGCCCTTCGACTTCACGTCCCCGCTCCATTCTTAGCTTGGCCTTTGTGATGGAGAGAAGTGTTAGTCCGGCCGCCTGAATTGAAGCTTCGATGTATTCTTCATTATGTTGGTAGCGACCGTTGGGAAGCAATCGGTAGTCGACAGAAAGATCCGCCTGTTCCTCTTCGTGCTGCAGGGCAAGGTTTTCGACGGTAAAGATTGTCATCCCCGAGCTGGAGATGCGTTGCCGGACCGCGGCCAAGACCTGCGTCAAGTCTCCGAAGTAACACAGCGTGTCGCCGAAAACGATCAAATCAAATTCCAACGTCAGTTCGCACAGAACCTGCGTGAGCTCGCCTTCGATCAAATCATCATAACGGCCGGTTTGCTCTGCCAAACGAAGCATGTCAGGCGACAAGTCGACGCCTACCAACGTCTGGGCGTAGGGTCGTAGCACGCTTGAACAAAGGCCAGTACCGCAGCCGGCGTCCAAAACGTTTAGCCGGTTTGATTTTTCTAACTGCACCGAATCGATCGCGTCTTGGACTAAGACCGGAACGCTGTAACCGATTCGCGAAAGCTGTTTTTCGTACGATGAAGCAAACGTATCATCAAACGTATTAAGTACATAATCATCGTCGCAGCGGTCAGGCACCATCTCGCCCGTGATTCCGGCGATCATATGCCTGGGAATCGGATTCTCCGGATCGTGCTCGAGCCATTCTTTCCAAACACGCAACGCTTCGTCGTATTCGGTGATTCCGGCATAGGTCCGGCCAAGGTTGTCACGGGCGGAATCGAAATTCGGGTCTAGCTCGATCGCTTTTTCATAGGCTTCAATACACTCTTTGTATTCGCCGATGTCTTCAAGCACGTTTGCAAGGTTGAAGTGCACAATCGCTTCTTGGGGAAAGTCTCTGGCGACTTCGCGAAAATGGTCTGCCGCTTCTTGCGACTTTTCCAACATCACCAAGCAGTTCCCCAGATTGTTCTGGGCTTCGAGCATTTCCGGCTGCAACTTGATCGCATCGCGATAAGCCTGGATCGCTTCGTCATGTTTGCGAAGACTGCTACGGACGAGTCCCAAGTTGTATTGATAAGTCGGCGATTCCGGCTTGAACTGGACCGCCCGTTCAAAGTTGGGTAAGGCATCATCGGTGCGTCCCGCTTGGGCATGAAGGATCCCTTGAAGAAACCAAGCGGATGCGTTTTCCGGATCGCTATCGAGCACTTGTTGGCAGATTTCAGTGGCAAGATCTGGTTGCCCTTCGCGCAGAGCCGCAAAAGCGTCTCCCATACCGTATGAATGTTCTGTCATAGAAATCGTTCCGTTGTGATAAACGCTGCCAACAGGTCAGGGGTGTCAGACTAGATCTTCAAGTCCCATGACTTCATGTCTTCGGTCGTTTGATGACTGGTCATGTCAAACTGCAAACAGGTCAACGTGACATTGCCATCACGAAGTTCTGTAACGTCGGTCTGTTCTTTGGGTGGCTCGTCTGGTTCTTGCCACAACGCCCAGTAATAATCGCGGCCGCCGGGATCCTGTCGTTTTTCGTAGCGGTTGCCGTATTGAGCCAAGCCCATCGGGACAATCGCAAGGTCCGTCGGAGTCTCGGTCGCCTTCGTGGGAATGTTCAAGTTAAAGAGTTTTCCCGAGGCGTTGTGGTTCTTTGCGATTCCGCTGATCACATTTTTCGCGATCACCGCGGCGGCTTGGAAATCCGCGTCGGGATCATATTCCAGTGATACCGCGACGCTGGTTGTCCCAAAGAAAGCGCCCTCGATCGCGGCCGCTACGGTGCCGCTGTACAGCACATTGATTCCCGCATTGAGGCCGTTGTTGATTCCGCTGACAACCAGGTCGACGGGATCGTCACGCAGCAATTCCGCGATTGCCAATTTCACACAGTCCGCCGGGCTGCCTTCGACCGCCCATGCCCAGTGCCGACCGTCGCGATGGATGGATTTTTTAACCAGCGGGGTTAAATAGGTAATCGAGTGCCCAACACCCGACTGTTCCGTGGCGGGGGCAATCACGATGACTTCGCCGAGGTGCCGCAGCTGTTGCTCGAGGGCGGCAAGGCCTGGGGCGAACACCCCATCGTCGTTAGTCAATAAAATTCGCATGGCTGATTCGGCTGAGGAGTCTCGATTGCTTTTGGGGCGAAGTCGCCGGACAAGAATTGTCGCGATTGCGGCGGTATTGGATACCCAACGGCCCTTCAAAAATGCCCTTGAAAGATCCCGCCCTCGGGTCGCAGATGCCGGTGGTAGCCGATGGATCGTAAAAGAGTGCGGCGGCAACGATTGCGAGCTCGTTCTGGCCGATCCCAAAGATTCCTGGTCGTTTAGCCCCTTGGGTATTTTCGTAGCATTTTCTACACTCCGTGTTTGGCATTGACGATGCCGCTCCGGTTTCTTCAACCCCGACTGACGCCCGCATGAGTGTTTCGCACGCCCAAGAGAACTCTGCGAATACGAATAACTCGGCCCTCACCGACCAGCGAATCGTTGTTCTGGATTTCGGCTCGCAGTACGCACAACTGATTGCCCGACGCGTTCGTGAGCAGAACGTGTACTGTCAGATCTTGCGACACGACCTGTCGGCCGAGCGAATCGCAGAGCTGGCCCCCAAAGGAATCATCCTTTCCGGTGGACCGTCCAGTGTTTACGAAGATGGTGCTCCGCAATGTGATCCCGAGTTATTCAACTTAGGGATCCCAGTGCTGGGAATTTGCTACGGCATGCAACTGGCCTGCAAAGCACTCGGTGGCCAAGTCGATAGCACCACCACACGTGAATACGGTCACGCCAAGTGCGAAATCATCAGCGGTGATTCATTGTTTGATG
Organism: Stieleria sp. JC731; assembly: GCF_020966635.1. Taxonomy (NCBI): domain Bacteria; kingdom Pseudomonadati; phylum Planctomycetota; class Planctomycetia; order Pirellulales; family Pirellulaceae; genus Stieleria; species Stieleria sp. JC731. The sequence continues at coordinate 119,807 of NZ_JAJKFQ010000026.1, forward strand.
AATTGCCAAGCGAAATCGATGTCTGGATGAGCCATGGTGATCAGGTTTCGTCGATTAGCGAATCGTTCACGACCCTCGCAAAGACAAGCACGTGTCCCTACGCGGCAATTGTCCACCGCGACCTGCCTGTCTATGGGATGCAGTTCCACCCGGAAGTCACGCACACTCCATTGGGCGGCAAGGTCCTAGCCAATTTTGTCCGGAACATCTGCAAGTGTGAACCGAATTGGCATCTCAGTGATTTTGCCGAATTGACCATCAAGCAAATTCGCGAGCAGGTCGGCGACCGGCGCGTGATCTGCGGACTTAGTGGCGGAGTCGACTCGTCGGTCGTCGCCGCACTGTTGTACAAGGCTATCGGAAGCCAGTTGACTTGCATCCTGATCGACAACGGTTTGCTGCGAAAGAACGAACAGACGCTTGTCATCGACGAGTTTTCAAATCACTTCAAAACCGATCTGCACGTCGTCAACGCGGAAGACCGGTTCTTGGCTTCGCTCGCCGGAATTACCGAACCGCAAGAGAAACGGCGCCGCATCGGGCACGACTTCATCGAGTGCTTCAAAACCGAAGCGGAACAAATCGAGAACGCCCATTTCTTGGCTCAAGGAACCCTGTACCCCGACGTTATCGAAAGCGGTGCAGATCCCGACGGCCCGGCAGCCACAATCAAGCTGCACCACAATGTCGGTGGCCTTCCAGAGGAGTTGGGATTTGAATTGATCGAGCCCCTGCGTGATTTGTTCAAAGACGAAGTTCGCCGTCTGGGGCTGGAACTGGGCTTACCTGACAAACTCGTTTGGCGTCACCCATTCCCAGGACCAGGCCTTGCCGTTCGCTGCCTGGGCGAAGTCACCCGCGACAAGCTGGTCGTTCTGCGAGCTGCCGACGCGATCGTCATCGAAGAAATCGAAGCCGCGGGATTGTATCGCGATACCAGCCAAACGTTTGCGGTTCTGCTGCCAGTTCAAAGTGTCGGTGTGATGGGCGATGCCCGAACCTACGACAACGCAATCGCCATTCGCAGCGTCAACACGGATGATTTTATGACGGCTGATTGGAGCCGTTTGCCGTACGACCTGCTGGCGCGAATGAGTACACGGATTATCAACGAAGTCAAAGGCGTCAATCGTGTCTGCTATGACATTAGCAGTAAACCGCCCGCGACGATCGAATGGGAATAAGATCGGAATGTCTCGACAATTCATCTATCAGATCGAAGGACTGACAAAAAAGCACGGCCAGAAAGCTGTGCTGGACGATGTTCATTTGGCGTTCTACCCGGGCGCAAAAATTGGCGTCCTCGGCCCCAACGGTGCCGGCAAGTCGACGCTGATGCGAATCATGGCTGGCCAGGACAAGGAGTTTGACGGTAGCGCCCGCTTGGCGAAAGGTTTCACCGTCGGCTACCTCGAACAAGAGCCGCCTTTGGATCCCACCAAGACGGTTTTCGAAAACGTTCAAACCGCCGTCGCCGAACGGCGCGCGATCATTGATCGGTTCAACGAGATCAGCATGCTGCTCGGTGACGTAACCGACGATGATGAAATGCAGAAGCTGTGCGACGAAATGGCGACGCTTCAAGACACGATCGACACCTACAACCTGTGGGAACTCGATCGCCAAGTCGAAATGTCGATGGCAGTCATGAACTTGCCGCCCGGTGATGCAGACGTCACAAAGTTGTCCGGGGGCGAACGCCGCCGAGTCGCATTGTGCCAATTGCTCATTCGCCAGCCCGACCTGCTATTGCTTGACGAACCGACCAACCACTTGGATGCCGAGTCGGTTTCTTGGCTAGAACAACATTTGCACAAGTATCCCGGCACCGTTGTCGCGGTGACGCACGATCGCTACTTCCTAGACAACGTTGCGAAGTGGATCCTGGAAATTGACCGTGGTCGCGGCATCCCGTTCGAAGGCAACTACACCGCGTGGCTGGAAGCACGCCAAAAGCGGATGGCTTTGGAACAGCGGCAAGCCAAGGCTCGCGAGCGGACGTTGAATCGCGAATTGGAATGGATTCGTATGAGTCCAAAAGCTCGTCAAGCGAAAAGCAAAGCTCGGATCAAAGCCTACGAAGATTTGGCGTCGCAAAAATTCGAGGACCGTCCAGACGAATTGGAAATCCAAATTCCGTCCAATCGCAACCTCGGCGATCTCGTCATCGAAGCGAAAAACATCAGCAAGGCGTTTGGCGAAAAGGTCCTCGTGAAGGATCTCTCGTTCCGCCTGCCCGCCGGTGGCATTGTCGGCGTGATCGGCCCCAATGGTGCCGGTAAAACAACCCTGTTCAACATGTTCACCGGGAAAGAGCCGCCAGATGCGGGTGAGTTCCGGGTCGGCGACACGGTCGATTTGGGTTACGTTGATCAAAGCCGCGATTCTCTCGACGATAACCACACGGTGTTCGAGGAAATCAGTGGCGGACATGAAACGATCGATCTGGGCGGACGAAGCGTCAACGCGAGAGCCTATGTATCGCGGTTTAACTTCCGCGGCCCAGATCAAGAAAAGAAAGTCGGGAAGCTCTCCGGCGGTGAACGCAACCGCGTTCACCTGGCAAAGCTTCTTCGCCGTGGTTGCAACGTCCTTTTGTTGGACGAACCGACCAACGACCTTGATGTCGATACCCTGCGGGCGCTCGAAGAAGCGATCATGAACTTTGCCGGTTGCGTCGTTGTCACGTCGCACGACCGCTGGTTCCTCGATCGACTCGCGACCCATATCCTCGCTTTCGAAGGCGATGGTCAGGTCTATTGGTGTGAAGGAAACTTTGAAGTTTACGAACGGAACCTGCGTGAACGGCTTGGGGAAGATCCCGACAGCATCAAACAGGCTCGTTACAAAAGCATCCATGCCGGCTAGAGCCGGACTTTGATGGCCCGCCATCAACATCGAATCACTGCAGGAGCGGTGATGATTCGTTACTCGCAATTACTCACGGAAACATGACGATTCTTCGCGTAGGAACCAACGAAAAGTACTCCAACAACTGGGACAATATCTTCGGAGGTAGCAAGAAGGCCACCAAGAAGAAAACAACCAAGAAGGCCGCCAAGAAGAAAACTTCGAAAAAGGTAGCCGCAAAGAAAACGACCAAAAAAGCGGCAAAGAAGAAAGCCACCAAGAAGAAGTCGAAGAAGTAGTTTTCGTTGTCGGGACGTCCCGTCACTTCACAAGGTGACATGGAATTCGGCAACCGAATGTCATGGCTGCTAATCGAACCTCAGCGACCAAAATCGAAACCGATGTCCGCTGGTAGCTCGATTCAAGCAGCTAGCTTCGCGATCGATAAAAGCTGCAACCCGGTAAATCAGTTGACAGTAACTCTGGTGGCAGTCAGGCAGCAGTGAAGTGCCAACCGTTCAAAGAGACTGTCACAGGTTTCAGCTGGTCCTATCGACATCCGTTGCGACAGCGCAGCGTGGTTTCGCAAGATCAAAGCCTATCCAACAATCGAGAGTGTCTGCTCGGATAGCTTGGACGAAAGGAAAGTATCGGGAGAGCAGCTTCACAACTCGATTTTGTCCCGGATTTGACGCTCGAAACGAACGCCGAAAACAGTATCCGCTACGTCGCTTGTTGTCGCGTTGCGATGACATTCAAAACCTCCCCACAATTCCTCACCTCATCGTTTCGGCTTTCGTCTGTGAATTGCTTCGCGTTCGGCTGATCAAGCTGAATCCGATCACACGTAAAGAGCCGAACTTTCGCGGCTGACATAACTCGGATTACAACCTTCCACCATGTCAATTATTCCCCCACCGGAGTCGCTCGACGATTCGCTAAGGCGGTTAGCGGGGTATTTGAACTTTTCAGGTGGAAGCAACGATCCGGCTATCGCTTCCCTTTGGAATGATGCCTACCAGCATGCCAGCCAGGGAAAACCGCTGACCGGAACGCCGGCTTGGCTGGTTTTGCACAACTGGATCGAGCAGACGCTATCGAACCTGTCGTCTGGTGCGGCCGGTTTTAGCGATGTCACGCAGGCATCGGATGTTTCGCGGTTGCTGCTTAGCAAGCTGCTGCCAGCGTACATGGATTACCATCGTGATCTGCTATTCCATCAAGAACCCGAAGTCCTTTTCAACGGGTTCTTCTTCGCCAGGGCGGCGGAAGTGTTGCTTCGCATGTACAGCGAGCAAGAAGCGAATCAGCAAGACGACGGCGAAGAAATATCGATCATCGATTCCGGCGTCGGTGCCAAGTTGGTCCACGATGCCATTTTAGAGCTGAATGATTACGTCGGTTATCGACCTGTCGCGGTTCTGGAAAATCGTCGAGTTCAGCCTTACGAGAACGAATTTGTTCGGCCGATTCCCCTGTACGTTCGCGGGGCCGGCGTCAGCGCGGGACCGTATTACGAACTGATCACTCTCGCCGTCGAAATCCTAAACGATACCGATCCGTCGGTACTGCGAGCGGCTTCGTTTGACTTCGACCAACTGGCCGAGCTTTCGCTTGACCCGAGAGCCTACGACTTTGACCATCCGGTTAATCGCCGTCCCAACTACCATTTCGGTGGATGGGACGAACGGACGGTAACACAGGAAGGTTACTACAGCCGTTTTGTGCTGCGGCAGGTGACATTGGATTCGCTGCTCGCGAGAGTTGGCGATGCCGACTTGGTTTCGCGCCAGGGATACAACCAAGACGAGTTGTTTACCGAAGCGGCGACTGTGCTTGCAGGCACGATCTTGATGGCCAGTGGGATCAGCGGCTGGGGACCGAGCGCTTATTCCAGCGACGTCACACTCAGCACGTTAATGAAACCCATCGCGGAATACCGGGATGAGTTTTATCTGGATCGGTTACAGCGGCTCACCGGCGACCATCGCGAACGCTTGAATGAAGAACAGCTTGTTCGGCGTCAGCCCTTCGGTGCCGCGCGGCAGCATTTAAATGCGGCATTGGCGGAACGACGTGCGGCACAGGTGCAACACGTCCAGCTGGCACGTCTTTACGCTCGAATGGGTTATCCCGATGCCGCGACACGGCAGATCGATGTCGTTCCCGCCGCCTCGGCGCGGATGATTTGCCGAATCGATTGCGAAATCACATTGGGACTTCGGGCCCTGCGATCGGGAAAGCTTGATGTCGCGTTGGAAGTCGCTCCGCGAGTTTACGACCTGCTTCAGCGTTCGATCCAGTGCGGTGCACTCGCTGATCCCTGGGACTTGATCGGGTTCGCCGGACAATTCAGTCTGCACCCTAGCCCCGACTGCAGCGTTCATGATTCACGAGTTGACGATCTGCTTTACCTGATCGATCAACTGTTCAGCTACATGGCTCGGGTATGGAGCGAATCGGCGGCACGTAATGACATGCAGTGCTTCGAATCGGTTAGCACCCTTTATCGTGAAGTCGCCCAGTGGTGGCGAAACTTTGGTGCTCATACGGTCGAATCGCTCGAAGCGGCCGACCCGCTGGAGTCCTATGACAGCGCGAAAATGGTCGCGCGAGCGTTACGAATCTGGCATGAAGGCGGCGCAGCTGCTGGTGACGTCAAATTCTGGGCACCGCATGCGGACTTTTTCGATTCTCCGCGAGCCTATTCGTTGGTCGTCACCGCGCTATTGGAACGCAACGACTTCTTGCCTTCGATGGCTCTGCTGATTCACTGGCTCGGCAACGCAGGTGAAATCGGGTTGCGGCAAGGCGGTAACTCACTGCCTCGATTGGCCGAACGCTGGTTGATGAAACTGCGTGGCACAAACGATGAGTTATCAACGGGAGACTACGCGCCATCGACGGTTCAGCCCGATCAGGTGTGGCCGCTGGCGCGAAAATGCTTCGACTACTTGCAAGCCAACGCCGAGGACTTTTATCACGCGCCGCGTTTTTCGTTGGTCGACCAACCCGAAACGCCACGTGACTGGGATCGCGAATTGGCTGGGGATCTGGATAATGATTCCGAAGGTGGCATTTACGACGCCGCATACGAAGACGTTACCTACCACGACACCACCGATGACGGCGTCGACGGATCGATTTATGAAGGCGGCGGAGAATACGGCAGCCACGGCGAATTAGAAGCCGAATGGAAGCGACTGGTCGACCGACTGGCGTTTCTTCAGTCGATGGCTCGCATGTGGGCGGTTGCCGCGGACATCGTCGTTACCGACGAAGTCACCGATGACGAAGGCCGGTCCAAAGACCAACTCGAAGCCCTTCGTGAATGGGCCGAGTGCGCTAAGAACAACCGAATCGGTTTGCTGGAACTTCTCGACGCCGTTCGTGCCTACCGAATTCCGACCGCGGGAAGCGACCGCGACTCGATGCGCGACTACGATCGTAGCCGCGTCCTCCGCGATTCATTGATGGAGCGAATCATTGGGACCGCGGTCGAAATGAGCGACGCGCGCCGATTGATCTGTGGTGCGATCATCGCACACGTTGACCGGCACGAAGTCTTACACGACCAAAAAGCCGACGGTCCCCAAGGGCTGAACGAAGCCGGTTTGGACGAAATGTCCGCGGACGATGTCCAGGCCGTTCGTCTGTACGCGTCGTTGATTGCCGGTGACAAAGAAACGACGCGAGCGTTGTTCCCGGAATACATCGACGCGATCAGCCGCGAAAACTTGCTTTACATCCCGCTTTCTCGCGGTGGTGATCCCGTCAAAATCTTTGTCGCAAGACTTCGCCAAAGAGTTCTGCGTCACTTGATGCACTGGCTGCCACGCCGCGGACTAGTCAGCGAAGCTTGCCGCCTGATCGAAGTTTCTCGGCTGATGGAACAGCAGAATAGCGTCGGAATCGGAGCAGTCACCGAGTTTGACAGTTTGTTCTGCGACGGATTTCGTGCGATCGTCGCCTCAGTCGTAGCAGCGGTTCGTCACGAAGTCAGTTCCGATCAAGCCAGTGACAATGACGAGCCAACTGATATAGGTGCAATCGCGAATGACGAGCGGCTAGCCGGTGATGTCTTGATCCCTCTGATCGAGCGATTGACCGAAACGATGCTCGGTTCATGGCTAGCGCACAGCCAGACCCTTCGGTTGTCGCCGCTGGAAACAGTTGCCGATCGGAATCAGTGGCAGCGATTGGTCGACTTCATTGGACGCTATGGCGATCCGATTTTCACGCAAGTGTTCCTGCAACTTGGGCACGTCCGGGCGATTTTGCACCAAGGCGTAGCGGATTGGCTTCAGCGAGTCATCGACGAAGACGAACCGCAAGTTTCAGACATGCAGCTGTTCGTCGACTTGTCCAACGGCGAACTTTCGATGGTGCAAGCCGAGCGTTGGATAACACTGGTATACGAGTCGTTGATTGACCACCATTCCGAGTACCAGGACTACAACAGCACAACAACACAAAGCGACCGAGGTGACTTGGTCTACATGTTCTTGGACTTCTTGCGACTCCGCGCCGGTTACGAGCGAATCGCATGGAACCTAAAGCCAGTCATGTGGGCACACGAAGTCCTTGTCGGCGAAGGACTCGAAGACGCCGCGATGATGTGGCGGCGCAGTCTGAGCGAACGGATCGGTACAGAGGCGGATAAGTACGTCGACCGTCTGCGGCGGATGCAAAAGAACTACTCGATGCGAATGCCAACAGTCGCCGATCGGATCTTGGAACGTTTCGTCCAACCGATGACAATCGCTCGCATGCGAGCCCTGGTTCTGCCCGCGATGCAAGATGCCGAGTCGGGTGGCAATATCGATCGGTTCGAGTTGCTGGAAGCCGAAGCAGAATTGCTTTCTCGAACCCCGACCGGGGCGGGGCTGGATGTTCCCGCATGGCTGGCCGCTCTTGAAGAAGAAGTCGAGCGCTTGGCGAAACGGAACGCCAGTAGCGAAATCGATCCGGAAGCTCTGATGACGATCACCATCGACCCACTTAGCTTGAAGGAGATGGACGAGCAACTTGACATTGCTCAGTCACAAGGTCGTGGTCTCCCGCACATGCGGTCACAAAAGAAGAAGCCGTAGGTTCGCGTCCCCTCCTCCGCGTCTTCTCCTCCGGGTCTCAAAATACGTGGAAGACGCGTAGTGGCAGGCCCCCACGCCACCGCGTCAAGTTTGGTATCATCGTTGATCCCACGAATCGACTTTGGTGCCGTCGTCATCGCACCAACGACATTCGTTTTGCCATGCGTTTATTCCGGCTAGGGCTGGACTCTGATGCCGGATAAACACGATTGGTTCCCGCCTTGTACTGCCTACCGCGGCGGTTTCAGTCGTATGTATCGCGATCTTCGAGTTTGCATAAACAGCAAGCCATTTCGGACCGCGACATCCGTTGAATCCCTGCCGATCGTTTCGTTGGACAAAGTCCTACGAAAACGAAACTAATTCCACCGGACCATACGATCCCAGACCGCCATGTCAGAGCCTCCCGTTCATCTTGCTGTTGATTTAGGTGCCAGTAGCGGTCGTGTGATTGCGGGTTGGCTTGTCGATGCACAGCTCGAACTTGAAGAAGTTCACCGCTTTGCCAACGATCCGGTTTTGATTCAGAATTCGCTGCAATGGAACGTGCACGCATTGTGGTCAGAGATACTTGAGGGACTACGTAAAGCCGCGACTCGTTATCTGCAAGTTTTGTCAGTCGGAGTCGATACATGGGGCGTCGACTACGTCCTAGTTGATCGAAATGACCAATTGGCTGGTCCGGTACGCAACTATCGCGATTCCAGAACGCATGGCATGCTGGCTAAAGCGTGTGATCGGCTAGGCGGTCCGGAAATCGGACGCGAAAAGATCTTTAAAGCAACTGGATTACAGTTCATGGAGATCAATACGCTTTACCAGTTGTTCAGCGCAGCAGAAAACGGAGAGCGTTCTCTTGAAATTGCCGATCACTTTTTAATGATGGGTGATTTCTTTCATTGGCTTTTGTCTGGTAAGCGCAGCATCGAAGCGACAAATGCGTCGACGACCCAGATGGTTGATCCGGCGACGGGGAAATGGCAAGTTGAACTGTTGGAAAGCTTGGGAATCCCATCACGGATATTCGAACCGACCGTCCAGCCCGGCACCGTCCTCGGCAAGGTTCAACCCAGCGTTGCCGAAGTGACCGGACTGGCCGACGTTCCTGTTGTTGTCCCAGCGACTCACGATACCGGTTCGGCTGTTATTTCGGTTCCCGTCGATGATTTCGCGCCGTCGCAACCCAACTGGTGCTACATCAGTTCCGGTACTTGGTCATTGATGGGGTGTGAACTCGCATCACCGCGCGTCAATGACGTCTGCTCGGAGCTTAACTTCACCAACGAAGGCGGCGTTGCCGGAAGCACTCGTCTGCTGAAGAACATCGGGGGACTTTGGATCTTCCAACAGCTTCGTAAATCGATGCAGCGTCAAGGCGAAGATGTGTCTTGGGAACAGATGGTTCGCCAAGCGAGCCAAGCCCATGCGTTTGAATTGTTGATCGATCCGGATCATCCCGATTTTGTCGCTCCCACCGACATGCTGACTGCGATCAAGTCCTTTGCCCAAGCAACCGATCAACCGATTCCCGAAACCGATGGTGGTTACTACCGAGCCGCGCTGGAAGGACTCGCGCTTCGATATCGGGTTTGCCTGGGGATGCTGGAAAGGCTTGCGGAGAATCGCATCGACACGATCCATATTGTCGGCGGCGGAACGATGAACGAGCTGCTATGTCAAATGACCGCCGACGCGTGTAATCGGACTGTCGTTGCAGGGCCGGTCGAAGCAACCGCGATCGGCAACCTGGTGATGCAGATGATCGGTACCGGTGCCATTGAGAGCGATGGCGACCTATCCCAATCCATTCGCAAAGCACGTGGGATCGTACGTGAAAGTTTCGAAGTCAAAACTTACACGCCCAAGAATCCCGATCTCTGGGACGAACCGGCACAACGATTCATGGCCCTTTCGAAGGCTCCCAGTACCGTTTAAGTGACCGGCCATTCATCGGTTTGAAAGGTCCCACATTCGCTGTCTGGTTCATTGTTCGTTGTCTCGCAATTCGCTTTTGGAATATTCGTCGGTTGGCTGACCAAGCAAAAAACGTGATTCGCGATCAAGCGAGAAAGCGACGGCGTGAAAGGTTCGCCGAAGCGCCAGCCGAGCGAGACCGTGTAAGCGATATCATCTGTAGCCAAGTCGACCAGCTCGCTGGCTACACGGAATCGAAATGCGTCCTCTGGTACGTCGGCGTTCGAGATGAAGTAGCCACGCAACGACGTATTGCCACAGAACTGGAGCGCGGAGCGACTTCACGTAGGGGCAGCTCGCCTACGACAGACCGCAGAATCTTGGTTCCGTTTTGCGAGGGAAACGACCTGGTGCTGTTTGACCTTCACTCGATCGAGGAACTCGAACGCGGCGCATTCGGAATTCTGGAGCCGGCTGCGAACCTGAAAGCTGAACCTGAGCGTCTAGTTAGCCCAGAAGCAGTCGACTTTGCGATCATTCCAGGACTTGCGTTTGATACCTCGGGCCATCGTATGGGATATGGACGTGGATTCTACGATCGCACACTCCAACGGCTAGTTCCAAACACACCACGAGTCGCACTCGCTTTCGATTGCCAAATGTTTGATCGGGTACCGACCGAGGCCCACGACGTGACGATGGACTGGGTCATCACTGAATCCGGCATCATCCAATGTGGGCTCACCTAACATCGCTGTGGTCCGACAGCACGAGCCGAATCATCGCTGGCGTAAAATTGCGTGGTCAGATTGACTAGGTTTTCAACACTGGGGTCCGCGCCAGCTGGCAAGATTGGTACTCTTTTGCGGCATGGAAAAAGCGTCCCCGATGTCGACGCTTACGCCTACTCCTTGTCTTTGGATGCTGAACGTGCCTCACGCTTGCCTTGGCCCCATCTCCGTACATTTGCCCGAACGCGTCGAGACAAATGAGCAACTTCAGGAACAGTTTCCAAACTGGGATTTGCCGTTAATCGAAGAAAAAACGGGAATCCGTCAGCGACACATTGCCGGAGAATCGGAAACCTCGAGCGACTTGGCGGTCCAGGCGTCCCAGAAACTGTTTGCCGAACACGGGATCGATCCGGGTTCGATCGATTTCCTGCTGTTTTGCACCCAAACGCCTGACTATCCACTTCCGACGACCAGCTGTCTGATCCAAGACCGCCTGTCGCTTTCGACGAACTGTGGCGCGTTGGATTTTAACCTGGGCTGTAGTGGCTACGTATACGGGTTAGCGATGGCGGACGGCTTGATCCAAAGTGGCGTTGCCAAGCGGATCCTTTTTTTGACCGCCGAAACTTACACCAAATACATCGATGAATACGATCGCAGCCTCCGGACCATCTTCGGTGACGCCGCAGCAGCGACATTGATCACCGCCGAAGACACTCCTTCGTTGTGGGGGTTCAAATTTGGCAGCGACGGTAGCGGTGGTGACATGCTGTTGGTGGGTGACGGTGGAGCCCGCCTCGAAGCCGACGCGATACGTCCACGCCACCGTAAGCGGTGGAAAAGCCGCCTGTACATGGATGGCCCTAGCTTGATCAATTTCACCGTCGATGCTGTTCCGCGGATGATTGACGAGATTTTGCAAGAAAACGACCTGTCCGATTCAGACATCTCGATGTATCTAATGCACCAGGCAACCTGGAAAATGCTGGACCAGTTGCGTCAGCGAATGGATCTGGAAGAACAGCGTTTACCAATTGAGTTAGCCGAGATCGGCAACACGGTTTCCTGTACGCTTCCAATCTTGATCGATCAGCTTCGCAAGGCTGGTCGTTTGGACCAGGAATCCGTTAATATGCTGGTTGGGTTCGGTGTCGGGCTTTCATGGGCAGGTTGCCTGTGGAAAGATGTGTGGAATCAGGCGGCTCCATGATCAAGCACGCTCGTACCGCGTTCGCGTTTGCCAATTACGGCGTGAGGGCCATCGGGGATGTCTGAATCACTAAGTGGGAGACTGCTAATTGCGTCCCCCTATCTGAACGACCCCAATTTCATGCGCACGATTGTCCTGATCGTCAACCATGACGATGAAGGTGCGTTCGGATTGACGATGACACGACCGACTGACCAACGATTAAGTGACCTCATCGAATTGTCGATCCCAACGGGAACGATCCGTCAGGACGATTTCATTTTCGAAGGCGGACCCGTCGAAGGTCCCTTGCTGGCGGTTCACGACCTAACCGGGATCGGTGCACCGATCTGTGACCAGGACGCCGGAATTTGGCTGACAGGTGACGAAGACCACTTGCGTCTATTGCTTCAGCGTACCGATGCTCGCGTCCGATTCATTTCGCAGTATTCCGGATGGGGCCCCGGGCAATTGGACATGGAGCTTCGCTCGGGTGGTTGGCTTGTCGGTCAAGCGGACAGCCAGGTCATCTTTGCCAATCCTGACCAGATTTGGGAAACGGCGGTGAAGCGATGTGGGCACGAGATCCTTTCTTCGATCTCACCGGGGCTACAGTTCAACGATCCATCGGTTAACTGATTCCGGGCCATTCATGCGTCGTTTCGTAATTGGCGATATCCACGGTTGTTCCAAGGCTCTTCGGACTTTAATCGACACGATTGCCCCGAAGAAAGACGACGAACTAATCTTTCTCGGGGACTACGTTGATCGTGGACCAGACAGCCGTGGTGTCATTGACCAGCTTGTTGACCTGCAATCTCGCTGCAACGTCATCCCATTGCGTGGCAACCACGAAATCATGCTATGCGGTGTAGCGTTCAGTCACCTTGATCCCGAAATGTGGCTCAATTCAGGTGGCAACGCGACGGTCACCAGCTACGGCGGATCGCTGGATAAGATCCCCGATTCCCATGTGAAGTTTCTGCGAGGATTGCGTCCACACTACGAGACACAGAATGCGATCTTCGTCCATGCAAACTATGATCACACGTTGCCAATGGAAGCCCAACCGGATGACGTGCGATACTGGCAGCACTTAACGCGAGCCACGCCGCCGCACTGCAGCGGAAAGCGGGTTTACGTCGGTCACACACCACAGGCCAGCGGCATGGTGCTTGACCTGGGTTACCTGGTTTGCGTCGACACATACTGTTTCGGTACCGGCTACTTGACGGCGATGAACGTCGGAACCGACGAATGCATCCAAGTTGACCGAAAAGGTTTCCGAAGGCGTGTTCCGGCGGAAGCGTTGATCCAATTTTTCGGTATCGCTGCACGATCCATTCGCACTCGATTGTTCGGTTCAAAGTCGGCCACAACAGTCACCGATGCAACCGACGAATTGACGACTTCCAAGAAAGATGATCACCAAGATCCTTGATCGAGCACGCGATCAGGCGGACTGAATTGACTCAATGAGTAAGATGCTTCCCAAGGATGCCGACCGATTGCAAACGGCTTTGTCTGAGGAACTTTCCTCCGATGGCGTTTCGATCGCACCACCGGTTTCCGGCTCGGCAGCCAAGTCAATTGCCCCACGCCCGGTCGAGTATGCGGCCTTCCGTCCTCGCATCGGCATGATCATCGGGCCGTTGGCCAGTATCGTTGCTGCGATTTGGCTGGCGATGATGCTTTCTGTGCAAACGACCGGCATGATGATTGTCGCCACCGCGATGTGTTTTATCGTCGGGACAATCCTGGTCATCTACACCGTCTTGAGATGGGAAAATGCCGAATCGGCTTACGAGCGAGAACGTACCGCTGCGGAGCTTTGGAATCTTCGATACGAAAACTTGCGATCGGAATTTCAACGCACCGCATCGGCGCTTTCACACATGACCGATGGGGTCGTGATGCTTTCGCCGAAAACCGAGATCGTCTTGATCAATGAAGCCGCACGAAGACTGCTAGCGCTAACATCGGGGGGCCAATACTTGGGACGCAAGATTTCGGAGATGGTCCGAATCCCAGAAATCGTTGCCGCCGTGGACCGCGCCGGCCGTGGAAAGATCGACGAAAATGTCGCGGTCGAAGTTGTCGATGGTTCGATCGTTCGTCCCGTCGCCGTACGAGTCAATCGCATCCTGGAAACTCAGCCGCCGCACCTCCTGCTGGTTCTCAGTGACGAAACGGAGGCCCAGCGGGTCGAAGCGATCCGCCGAGAATTCATCGCCAACGTTTCGCACGAATTGAAAACGCCGTTAGCGGCGATCAAAGGCTATGCCGAAACGGTCGAACTTGCCATTCAAGACGACCCCGAATCTGCCGCCCACTTTATCGCTCAGATCGGAAATCAGTGTGACCGACTGGAGTACCTGATCGCCGACATGATGAAGCTCGCGCGGGCTCAGTCTGGCAAAGGCACCTTGTTGATTCAGTCGCTGGATCTGGAAAAGGTCATCAATCACGCGATGACGTCATTCATGCCGGTTGCCGGTGCGAAGCAAATCGAGCTGAAAGTGGAATCGAGCGACAGTCCTGTTCACGTGCTGGCTGACGAAGAAGCTGCTCTGACAATCACCCAAAACTTGATCAGCAATGCGATCCGGCACACCAATGCCGGCGGACACGTCACCGTCAGTTGCCGACGTGAGGAAGCGGGCTGGGTGATGGCAGTCAAAGATGACGGTGTCGGAATTGCCGAAGAGTTCCAGGAACGAATCTTTGAGCGGTTTTACCGAGTCGACCGAACCCGCAAAACGCACGACGGGGGAACCGGCATCGGACTGGCAATCGTCAAAAATCTGACCCGTGCTCTTGGGGGGAGAGTCGGGGTGATCAGCAGCCCCGGAAAGGGCGCAACTTTCGAGGTTTGGCTTCGCTCCTCCGATTCACAACAAAGTCTTCATTAAAGATTTATCGCTCCAGCGGCGGGGGTAGACTGTACATTTCCGAGGATTGTTTCACCATGTCGAAATCGAAACCGAACACCTCGGCGCTCGCTTTTCTGCTAGGCTTGAGGCTTCGGGTTACAAATCTGGAAGTCGAAAGATCGACTGATTGAAACACCGGCAAGCATCGACGCATGTCCAATAACAAGATTCTGATCGTCGAAGATTACGGCCCCTTGGCCGAGACTCTCGAATACCAGCTCAAGCGAACCGGCTACGAGGTTTATCGTGCTGGCGATGGTAAGGAAGGGGTTGATCAAGCCAAGCTTTATTTGCCCGATCTGATTGTCCTCGATATCGACCTGCCAATTCTCAATGGTGTCGAAGTCTGCAAACAGCTCCGTGCCGATCCCAAAACTCGCGAAACGCTAATCCTGATGCTTAGTGCGATGGGTGAGGAATCCGACCAGGTGGTTGGCTTCGCGGTCGGAGCGGACGATTACGTTGTGAAGCCTGTCGAGAGCTACAAAGTTCTGATCCAAAGAATCAAAGCGTTACTTCGCAGACGAGAACCGGTTCTTGAAGATCACGATTCGGTCTCACATCAGAATGTAACGGTCGACCGACGTCGGTTCGTCGTCACGATTGACGAGTCACCACTAAAGCTGACCAAGAGCGAGTTTCGCTTGCTGGACACGCTAATCCGTCAACCTGGCCGAGCCTTCGGACGCAGCGAGTTGGTCGACGCAGCTCTCGGCGAAGACACCGTCGTACTGGACCGAACGATCGATGTCCACGTACGTGCGTTACGAAAGAAAATGGGTGGAGCCGCCGACCTGATCGAAACCGTCCGCGGTGTCGGCTATCGCTTCAAAGAATAACGCCCCCCACAGTACCCATCACGTTCCGCCGTGATGCATGCCCCACTGTACCCATCACGTTCCACCGTGATGCAGGTCCCACTGTACCCATCACGTTCCACAGTGATGAAGCTTCCACAGTACCCATCACGCTCCGCCGTGATGCATGCCCCACACGTCGAAGGCTCTGCGACGGCAGGTCTGCTTGAAACCGCAAGATCTGCAAAGGCCGACGTTTGGGTTTCCCGTTTTTATTTGCTGACATCACGACGGAGCGTGATGGCTACTATTGCAGCCATCACATCCAAGCCTGACGTCTACCGGTGCTGCCATCACGTCCGAGCGTGATGGCCATAGTGAATCATCAACCGAAGCATTAATCGCGGTCGAACTTCTTCTTGAACTTCGACTTCTTGCCGAAAGGTTTCCCACCGGGCTTTCCGCCTAGTTTGCCACCGGAATTACCGTAAGGCTTTCCGCCTGAGCGTCCCGGTTTACCACCGGGGCGTCCGGACGACGATTCAGATCGCGGACCGTCGTAGGATCCTTGGCCGAAGTTCTTACCCGACTTCTTCTTAAAGCCGCCACGCTTTGGCTTACCTTTGCGACCGCCTTCGAAATCACGTGGACGACGCTCGGTGAAGGGGCGGATCCGCAGCTGCTTTCCAGAAACCCAAGTATTCTGCAAGTACTCGATGACGTCATCTGGCAAACCGGATGGCAAATCGACTGTCGAAAACGTTTCATTGATCGCGATCGGGCCAATGTCTGACCCGGGGATGCCAACTTCGTTTGCGATCGCACCAACGATATTGCCGGGACGAACGCCATCGGTGTGACCGACGCCGATCCAGTAGCGATCCATTCCGCTTTCGGCACGATCGCTAATGCGTGGTTTGCGACGACGTGGCCCGTCATCACCGTCAAAGCTTCGCTCACGACGTTCGCGAGGCTCTTTCACTGCGGCAAGATCCTTCGCCACCAGCGGTTGCCCACGACGGCTAAGCACAGCCAGAGCTGCGGCCGCGTCTTCGAGCGTCGTTCCATTTTCTTGGACGTAATCAGCAAGAATCGTTTTGAACAAGCCGAGGTCTTGGTGCGAACGCGCTTCGTCGATCTCGCGTTTGAATTGCTCGATTCGAACGTCGGTCAGTTCTTCCTTCGTTGGCGGATTGAACAACTCGATTCGTTGCTTGGTTACCTTCTCGATCAAACGCAATTTGTTGCGTTGTCGTGGAGTCAAGAAGATGTACGCGACACCTTTTCGCCCAGCCCGACCGGTTCGCCCGATTCGGTGGACGTAGGATTCGGAATCGTGAGGAAGGTCGTAGTTAAAGACGTGGCTGATTCGCTGGACATCGAGCCCGCGTGCTGCCACATCGGTTGCGACCAAGATATCCAACCGACCGGCTTTCAATTGATCGACGGTCTTTTGTCGACGAGCTTGTGGCAGGTCACCGTTAAGCGCCGCGGCTCGAAGCCCGAGCGTTAACAAGTGATCGGCAACAGCAACGGTGGAATCTTTCGTCTTGGTGAAGACAAGAACTCCGTCGGTGTCTTCCATTTCGATCAAGCGGCAAAGCAACTCTCGCTTGCTGCGTTCCTGGATGATGACACAGCGTTGTTCGATCGTATCTGCGGTCAATGTCTTTTTACGGACGGTGATGACGGCAGGATCATCTAGATACTGGTCGGCGACACGTCGAATTGGCGCCGGCATCGTTGCGGAAAACAACGCGATTTGCCGTTCCTGATTCGTCTGCTGCAGAATCCATTCGACATCGTCGATGAACCCGAGGTTCAACATTTCATCGGCTTCGTCCAAAACGACCGACGAGAGGCCATCAAGTTTAAGCGTCCCACGTTTGATGTGGTCGATGACGCGTCCGGGCGTTCCGACGACAACGTGAACACCACGTTTGAGTGCCTTGAGCTGTGGATCGTAGTCCGCACCACCGTAAAGCGCGACGATCTGCAGCTTGGGGATATTGGCGCCATAGGTTTCAAACGATTTGGCCACCTGTGTTGCCAATTCGCGTGTCGGGGCGAGCACCAAAATTTGAGGCAGCTTTGGCCGTCCGCTGATTTTCGACAACAACGGCAACGCGAACGCGGCCGTTTTGCCGGTACCCGTTTGCGACTGGGCTAGAACGTCCCGTCCAGCCAAGATGTACGGAATGATTCGTTGTTGGACTTCAGTCGGGGTGGTGTAGCCCGAGCAGTCAACGGCCAATTGAACTTCATTGCTGAGCTCGAAATCACGAAACCGCGGTTCGTCCGACGCAGCTTTCTCTTTTTTCGATTTTGCACTGACAGCTTCGCCAGTCTCTTCGTTGCGATCCGATTGTGAATCGCTGTTTTCATTGGAAACAGCAACTTCTTCTGCTGCTTCGGGCTCGTTTTGTCCGGCTTCGCTTTGACTCGTTTCGCCGGCAGCACTTTCAGCTTCGACCACAGCACTTTCAGCTTCGACCACAGCACTTTCAGCTTCGACCACAGACGCTGCCGCCTCAGTTTCCTGTTCGGCTGTCAACTGACTTTCGTTCGCCGATTCCGTTTCATTTGTGGGTGATTCTTGTTGATCGCCGCCGTCTTGAACCTCGCTTTGTGGGTTCAGATCAGCGCGCGCAGCTTCATCCATCATATCCAATTCGTTCGACATTCTATCTCTTGCAAACCTTCGTTCTTAAATCGATCGAGTGGTGCAACTCGGCACGCTGACGGACGACACACACATTCGCGTCACGCTTTAAAAACTCGATCGTGGTACGCAGTCGATGAACTCGGGTCTAGAGATGCACTTCGATGGTGCAACAAAAAGATTGCAAACTCGCATGGTTTGCATCGATTCGGCGGGATAGAAACTTCCTCCGCCAGACTTAAGCTCAGGCAACTCGCGATGCTGGGCCAAGTCTATCTACACCCGCGCTTTCTAGAAAGGCATAAAACGTGCCACGCAGCCAATTGTGACGCCATGGCGGTTGCAGGCACCATTAACTGACCGTCAACGGACAGTTAGCGACAATGGAGGCGAAAAAACACTCCCCCCTCCAAATCTCGCGTCCCCGCTACTGTTTACGTAAAACCAACAACCAATCCTCCGCCGGATCACCCGCTGGGCTTTTGATCAACACCCGACCTCCTGCGACAACCGAGCGCTGCCCGCCTTGGATCAATGGACCTCCGGTTCTTGGGTTGAACCAGCTAACGAGGAAGGCTCCGCTTGCGTCTGATAGATCCACCGCGACGTCACTGCCATCGGGAAGATAGACGAGGTAGATTTCGTCAGTCTTGCAAAAGCAATAGCAACGGTTGCCGTGCTCAGGATTGCCAACGAGGTCATCACGGTTTTGCATTTCCCAAAAGGGAATCGTCTCGTCGGCAAAGAATCCGAGCGCGATCCTGCAGTAGTCCCAGCTCCGATCGCGGCTTCGCCAGTCTTCACAGATGATATCGTTCTCGTCGAACTGATAGCCGAAGTAATACTCGTTTCCGGCACCTCCCCCCATCAAATGCCCCCATAAAGTCAGCTTGCGAACTTCATGCTCGGTGTATGCCATCTCGCCTTTTCGGTCATGCCCATCAAAACCGTTGTAGCCTAAGTCGGGACACTGACCGTGGGCGGCACTTCCGGATTCGTCGAATGCGACCACCCATGGCTTGCCTGCGTCCGTGGATTCGCGAACCCAATGAACGGTTTGTTGATGTGTCGTTTCCAGGCTACTGTTCTGCAGTGACACACCTGTCAACTTTGACTTATCGCCCAACAAGGGGCGGTAGACTTTCTCCTGTTGCTCCGGATAGGTATGGATAACGATCGGATGGTCGTAGGCATCTAGGCTTGCGATGTAATCGATCATCGCTTGCTGTTGCTGTGTTGACTGAGTGTTCTCCTCACCCAAGTTCCAATTCAAGGCCAACTCGTGACCGAAACGCGCAATGATTTCGCGACAATACAACCGGCGTTGCGGTCCTAGGTCACCACCGTCAAGGGACTCTGCTACCGTGTTGCTTCCCTTGCCGCCCCGACGATGATCATCGTTTTCCGTTTCTTGAAGTTTGAAGTGAAGATACATCCCAAGCTTCGTCGCATGGTCGAACACGATTCCCCATTGATCTAACTTGCTGCAGTCATAGTGCATCTTGTCGTCGCGATGGATGAACGGCCAAACGTTGTCACCATCACCGCCAGCGTTGTAGGTTAGAAATGAGAATGCGTTGCATCCCTTACCAGCCAAGTAGTTGATCGCACCGATCAATCCCTTGCCCTTACCGTCCTTCCAGGTTGGGTCGCCGTCCTGCCAGTCGCGAATGTGCGGCTGCCAGGTCTTCAGCGGTGCTTTCTTCGCATTCCCGGCAATCGTATTGTCAAAGTCCGCGTACGCCAACAATGTCTCAGGAGCATCCGCGCCGGCCTTCAAAAAGTACCGACCGCTTTCTTGATGTCGCAGGTACCGCTTTCCAACATACTGCAATCGTCCATGGGCACGAAAATCGCGACCGGTTTTATCCGACGGCTTGATGTCGACCGTGCCGCTGACGCTATCGAAAGGTGCCACCGGATCACGAACCGAATCAGGATCGATCGCAATCATCGATCCGCGTTCAAATGAAACCGTCCACTTCCAAGGTCCAGAACGATCGGCTGCGAAATGAGCTTTCCAAGTGGTACCCGACTGAGCCGACGATTGCCCCGCATGACCATCCGCAGCGAAGTACCCCGGAACACAAAACGACGTTCCATCATCATGGGTAAACGTTACCTGCATTCGATAATCGGTGAATGGGTTGGGCGAGTTGTCTTGCTCGTGCGCATATGGACCGTCCAGCACCAATGTCAGCTTGTGCCAACATTTGGGCTCACCTTCAAGCGTCGTCGTCCCATTGCCGTCTGCATGGCGAGGCAACTGAAGTGGTTCGCTGCTGACAGGTTTCGTGGGGCTGGTTAGTTGGCTTAGCTCGTCCGCGAAGGCCTGCTGCGCCAACGCGATACAAGTCAACACACTCAAACCGATCAAGGCGAGCGCCCCGGCAGACCGTTGATTGGAGAACCACATGACAATCTCATTGAATAGACTTCGGCAGAAGTGAACGGTCAGATTGTAAAGGTTCGCAATAGGCTCGGTGCGTCAGAATGTTTCTGGAAAACAACCAGTTCGAAAACAGTGGCGAACACTCGGCAAATTTGCCCGCGCAGACAACACCGGTTTAGGAAAGCAATAGTTCAGAAACCAATATTTTATGGTCTGCCGCGGCGGTCACGACGCGTTGTACTTTCCCAATGGTCGTATGCCGATTTCAAACGTTCGAAGTCCAATGGTCGTTCAACTCGCAAGTCACGCTTTTCAGCAATGTCTTGCGACAAGTCAAACAGGAATTCAGATGACTTATTGGGAGCTGCCTCACTGACATATTTCAAGCTTCCCTCGCGGACCGCTTTCCAGACCTTTTCGCCACGCTGTTTACGCCAGAACAGTTGACGCCCTGGAAACTTTCTGTCACTGGAAACCTGTCCAACGATATCGATTCCTTCGAACGACTTCCCGTCGTTGCGTTTGACTCCTGACAGTTCCGCAATCGAACGCGTAAAATCAAATGTCAAACACGGAATGTCGCTTTCTGTATTCGGTTCGATTCGACCGGGCCAACGAATGATCCCCGGAACCCGGATTCCTCCTTCGAACGTTGATCCCTTGTGTCCTGACAGTGGTGCGTTGCGGGCGCTTTTGGTTCCGCCGTTGTCACTCGCGAAGATGACTATGGTGTCATTGGCAAAACCATGGCGATCGAGTGTCTCTAGGATATCCCCTATCCTGCGATCCATATGCTCGATCATCGCGATGTACGTTTCCGGTGGCGCGTTTCCTTGATTCCAAAGCGGCGAGTCCAAAGGCAAAGGGTTCGCTTGATCGTCATCTGGCCCCTGGAATGGCGAGTGTGGACAGGTATAGGGCAGGTACAGAAAGAACGGTGTCTGGGTGGACTGATCATTGAGGAATTCGATCGCTTCGTCGGTTGCCAGATCTGTGAAGTATCCCTGTGACGCGATCGGCTGCCCTTGGCGAAACAGGTTGTATCCGGCAACGGTGTCCAAGTAGTGGAAATAGTCCATGCCGCCACCGATACAATAAAACGTGCGATCGAAACCATGATGATGCGGTGCGAACTTAGTCTCGTATCCCAAATGCCACTTGCCTGTAATCGCGGTACGATAGCCAGACTTCTGCAGCAATTGGCCGATGGTCAATTCGTCAGCGGGGAGTCCCAAATCATTCGTTTCTCGCAGTCGAACGGCATCGTCGTATCTCCCGACATTCCCAGTGCCGATCGCGCATTCCAAGCCACCGATCCATTGCTGGTATCGCCCAGTTAAGAAAGCCGCTCTCGTTGGCGTGCACTCCGCACCGTTCGCATAATGGTTTGTCAGCCTAACTCCTTGAGAGGCCAATCGATCGAGATTGGGAGTCTTGATATCAGTCCGGCCAAAGCATCCCAGATCGCCGTAGCCCAGATCATCGGCCAGGATGAATACAAAATTCGGTCGACCTTCCGAATCGCCATTCGCCGCGAACGAAACCGAAGCTTGCGTTAAAAGTCCGACAACAGCGCACAAGGCGATAGCGGCGAAACGCTTTGGCGAATGAGATCTGCAACTCTGTCTGTCTAGTGACTGCGACATGCAAACAAATAAAATCACGTGGATCCCCCATCCATTTAATTGCAATAATAGTCTGTCAGCTTTGCGTTCGGGGTTCCCGGAAGTGGGTTCCACCGCAAACCAGGCGATTTTTCTGGGCACGAGAGCCAGCTGTTTGCGAACGACCAACAGTGAGGTGATCCTCAGAAACTAGCAAGCGCACTTCGCGAGCTTGCTGCAATTGTCGAGATTTCCAGTGCTTTGATTATGAGTGACGCGATGGTCTGTCCGGCGAAGATCAGCGCCGTGAATACCAACGACCGCTTGGCGATTAATGACGACCAAGCGACGCTGCCCGAGGAGCCCGAAGCGTTCTTAATGAAGGCATTTTGAGAATGACCGTGGCGACGCAACAGTGCAAATGATCCAAAGCAATGATTAACGTCATAGCCGCGAAATCTTGCGATTTAGTGATTGTAGCACAGTCCCCGCGGGCTTACCTGATGGATAGCACGCTTTTGTTTTAGTTGTCGTCGTCTATTTTCTCGTCTTCAACATTTTGTTTGACTCCGGTTTTCTTTCCCCTCGATCGATTGTTTTTTTGCGGCGGCTTCTCGGCCTGACCGCTGTGAAAGCTTGATTGAAGTTCGGATTCATTTAGGAACCCCAGACACCAGGACCTTGCGAGAGCGCATCGGACGCGGCGTAGGTCAATTTTCTTGAGTCCGACATCCAATTGATGCCGCATCTCGGCGGAAACCAGATCCAACGCATCAGCACCAATCGGCAGTGATTTATCGATGTCCGCTGCAAAACCAAGGACACCTTCATCCGCAACCAGTTGTTCTTGCAGATCAAGTAGGAAGTCATCGAGGCGATCGGCACCATGGACCTCAGCGACTCCACGAGCCACTCGTCCCCAGGCCGACGTCACACATTGCGCAAAGGAAACGGTAGAGACATGTTCGCTGCCAAGAAAAATTGATCGCTCCATTTCGATCAATTCGGCGATGATTTGATCGATATCTCTCAGTACGTCGTGAATGTTTCCGTACCGTGCACCTTGGATCTCTGTATCACGGTTTTGCCGCTGCCCATAGATCGTTGACGCAATCCGTTCGCAAAGATCGATTAGCTTTTCACGCCCTCCGACTTGAAATGCGGCGTGAGGACGGCCACGGTGAATCTCTTGACTGGCAACCGCAATACAAGTCAAGTGTGCCCCCAGTAACGCGAGCATTTCACGGGTATTTGTCTTCTTGTTGGATTCGCAGATGATTGCGTCCCAAAGAATTCCGCACCAGCCGTGTCGATTGACTCCCAGAGCGTTGATGTCATTAATCACCGCAGTTCGGTAAGCACTGCGGACATCGGCATTTCCTTCGTAACGACGCAACCAAAAATCGGCACAGTTTGCCCCTCGCGACCGATGGTGCAACCGCTCGGTCTCTCGTTGAAAAGTCGGAAACGCATACGTGCGACTCGGCCAGATCGCTTCGCTATAGATATCGTCTTTCAAATACGATTTCTCTTCGTAGCATGCGAGCCGATAGGCGGTCAAAAGTCGTTCACGCATGACTTCAAAAAGTGGCTGCTCGATGGTCGATGAAACGCGTTCAGTTTGCCGCGAATCGATCACGCTTCCCGGTTGGCGAAGGCAATAGTCAAATGCTTCGGTGGGACTCGTCCCGACTTTCACATCCTCTGTCGAATCCGGTGATGACGACTGAGAAGCTGCAATACCGTCCGACCAAGGGTTCAGTTCATTGCATAAGCGAGTCGCGATGTGATAACCAAGCGTCCGATACGCGGCGACTTGCTTGTCGTTGTAGAACTGATTGACCGTCGGTTCGTCAGGAAAAGAAGGAAACAAATTGCGAATGTGCTTGATTTCGATCGGATCCGACTCCGTGATCGACATCTGGCAATAAACCAACAGGCCTTCTCTTTTGTCGGTCTTCGACTCCTTTTCAGTTTGATTGGATGGATAACGGACTCGCATGCAGATGAATGGCTGGTGAACCAACCGATCTTCGTTAATCTCCAAGCGACCAAAATCGATCGGAGCTTCGTGATCAAGATCCAAAAAACGAACGCCGTGATCGCGAGAAGCTTGTTCACACATTCTCGCTAAGGTCCCAAGCGAATCGCCGCCAATGTTGGCGCCGGCATCGCTAACGACAATCAGATCACATCGCCGACGAAGCAATTCGCTGACCCCCAAGTAGTCCTGATAGCCTCCGTCGGCAACATAGAAACTGCGTCGGCTGTTAAACCCGGTCTGCTGGTCCGAGTTTTCGGCAAAGGTCAATGAACGAATTAATTCGGGAGATCCAATTCGCTGCACCCAACAGTAGCAAAATAGGAATGCGGCAGCCGCGACCGGTATCGACGACCAATAGAATTCAAGCAACCAAATCGACAGACCGATCGTCAGTAACCCTGCTATTCCGGAAACGAGCACTGGTTGTTGAGACCTGATCTTGCGGGCGATCCCGGTGCGGTCGGTTCGGCGAACCCTTTGACCAATCCCGGTATTGAAGAAGTCAAGGATGATGCTTAGCCAACGATTCTCGCTCATTAGCGGCGTCACCGCGGCGCCCGATAGCGTGACGGCATCGCCTAGAGTAATGGCGGGAGAGTCAGGTGAACGTGAAAAACTGACTTGTTGACTTGGAATCGGGACCTCTCCGTCTTCAAACGAACCCGAGAAATGAGGTGTAAAGAGGAAAGGTCGCGTTGATACTCGATAGCTGCCGTTTCGCAACGATGGTGCCAGCGATGCGGCTAAGATCAATGGGTATGGCAAGCCATCTTGGTACGACTTGATGTCGCTTAATTCCATATCACCGACGGATCGTTTTCGATTCCACGTGGGGACCAAAAAGTTCGATGACAGCTGACGCCGATAAAATTGAAAAACTGTTCCGATGCGATGGGGTCCCAGTCCACCGACCAAGCCAAATAGGAATAGCAAACTCCAGAAGACAAGCCACCGCTTTCGCGTGATCTGATCAAAGTACGGAACGACCAACGTACTGGCGATGTCGTACTTCTGGATCATCGTCGGATAAATGGATTCCAGCAGCAACCGATTTACTTTGGCCAGATCGGCCTGGGAAGCTTCTGAAGCCTGAGATGCAATTGAACTTTCATTCGACTTTGGGTCTGCGGTGGGGAGAAGCACCGTTCGGCAAACCGTAATCATCAATTCCTTTTGGCCCCTCGAAAGCAAAGCCTCATCTGAGTCCAGGAGAGTCGATAGCTGAGCTGGTAGGGCGCCGGGGAAATTCGCATCGAGTTTAGGGAACGTCGAAAACGATTGCCCCGAAGGAGTCAATTGGTAGATCAAGAAGGTAGTTAGACGTTGATCACCAAGATGTTTATTGATCGCCGCCAAGTCATTGAGTTGCCTACCACGCAGAACTTTGTATCGGTTTCGTTCTTGGTCAATGGGTAAGAACGGTCCGGCAAATCCTGCCGACTCGTTGTCAAACAGGACACACGTGACATACGCGTACGCGGCGCCAGCGACACGACGGGGCAGCGACCAAACTTTCGTGATCTCTTCATCACTTTGGGCGGTCGGCGGTGGAGGCCGCGAAAAATCTTTGCTGCGAACGGAATCTCTGCCAAACATTCCGAGTCTGGAAATCGCAAGCGATTTTTGCCAGGTTGAACTCGGTGTCAAAATCGGATTTGAATTTACATCCTCGAGTGATTCTGGCTGACTACTGGAAATCCCCATCACAGACTCGTATGAACCAACCACTTTCCAGAGACGCGGCCAGTCTTGGACATCCCCAGCGACCAGATACGGGTCACGATGTCTGGTGTAACCGCTGATATCTTCTCGGCCCATCCAGTGGATGATGGAAAAGAGCAAAAACATTACCAAGACGGTCGTGACAGCGTGCTGGACATGTCGCTGCCAGGACTTGGCTTCTCCCCGTTCTGATCGAAACAAGCGATCGCGCCCCAGAAAGACGATGATTTGTATTCCGGCTGCCGCGATTGCAAAGTACTGCGCGTACTTATTGAGATAAATCATCTCCGTCCCGCCGCGCACATTCGACTTGCCGTTGCCCAGATAGATTGCGATCGAACTGAGAATTGCAAACAGGAGCAGCAAGAAAGCCCCCGCCCGAAACCAATTGTGGATGCGGCGCACATTCTCATCTTCGAAACCAACGATTAATCGATGCAGTGATATCCCCGCTTCGAAAATGACCATCAGCACAAACAGGATGAAGAAAGGCAGAAACGCGACGAGCAATTCATCGCCATATTGATACAGTCCCAGCGATCCTCCGTAGATCTCGCGAAATTGAACGTTGTCAAACGTTCTCCAGAAAAGAGCAGCGAGTGCGGCGATCACTCCCGCAGCCCCCAAATAAAATGCCAGGCTAAAAAAGAATGACCACAGGTACGCGGGGATAAAAACCAATGGGCGACTTAGATAGCCACCTATCCCAGCCAAACGTGATTGGTCAAACCTGCCAGTTTCCGGATCACGACCGAACGCGTTTCGTTTTGGATCATCATGAAATGAGTGTTCCGATGATGATTCGGAATTTGATCGATCGTGTTCGTCAGAAGACTTGGGGCGAAACTGCGAACTGAGGTGACCAGCGATATAACCGCCGCCAGAAACACTGCACAGATAGTCGCAATAACGTAGGAAACCACGATGCGACAATCCCTGTAGAAAGCCATCGTTGTAAAGCGCCGAACGGATTCCACCACCAGACAGAGCCAAACCAACGAGATGCTTTGGACGCTTTTCGCCCGGCGCAGGTTGATCCGACTGATGTGCACGCTTCCGGCGCTCAAGAATGCATTCCCACTCTTTGATTCGCCACTGTTCAATTCGCTCTTCGCCGTGTTGCCCCTTTCTTTTCGACTGGCTCACAATCAATGCCCCTAAGATGCTACTGATTCCAAGGTACCACAGAGGGGTTCCAGTCTAGCACGAAAGCCCCCCGACTGGTTCAATCGAAAGACAAAAACCGTGTTTTTAAGCGGCTGAAACTACTGACTGGGCAACGTCTGCTAGTGGGGGGATTCTTTCCATCTTAAAAGACCAAACGTTTGACCGGAGGATCAGCTTTGGACCCGCGGAGATGACGAATAACCGAATTCATCAATTCAACTTGGTTGTCAAATGATCCATGCGTTTGCTGAATTTGATTCTGGCCGTCGGAAACAAAACGGTCTGTTGCGACTTGGACGTTCTTTTTGGGGATCTCGGGGGCAAAGCTTTCTTGCCATCGCTGAACGTCAGGATTGATCCGTTCACCAGCACGTCGGGATTGTGGAATATGCCAAAAGTCCGTTGGATAATCGGGATGATCGGTTTGATGCAGCCATTGCAATCCCAGCAAGGGTTCTTTGTGATTGACTTCTAATGCGCGACTGACAAGGTAAAGCAGTGACTTGCCATAGGGGCCGACGCGATCATCGCGTTCGAGCGTGTCGGAAAGGACATGAATATAAAACTCTTTAGGGGAAAGGACCTGTTTTTCGATCGCCCGTCCGTAGGTTGCGTTTGCAAATTCGACGCTGCATGCTGGCGCAAACAATCGACACGAAGCGATATTGATTGGCTTTCGCTCGAAGCGTTTTAGCCAGTGTCCGATCGGAAGTGAGCCAGCGGAATGACCGATCAGATGGACCTGCATGTCTTCGACTTGATTGCGAAGTTTTTCCAGACTGGCAAGCAACAGTGTCAATCCTTTGCCTCGTCCGATCGCCGCCTCCGCGTTTTGTTTCATCTGCGTCCAAACCGGTTTGACCAGCAAATGTTGGCAAGCAACTTCGACAGCTCGATCAGTTGCATCACTGACCTGTTCGGCGATCGCATCCACCCAACCGATCGATTGGGCTCTTGACGGAGGCTGAAAAAATCGATGCAAGCTATCGTCCAGGATTCCTCGGATCGAGTCGAGGAAACTTGTTCGCCAGGTAACGAACAGCGGATAGATTCCATTGGAAAGAAAATAGGGCGCCATCGCTTCGACGCGGCGAAGCGAGTCGGCTTCACTGTTGAGCCCGCCGTGAAAATAGATCATCAGCTGCAACTTGCCAGCGGTTAGTCCCCGATGGTTATTCAGCCATCGCAAGGGCAAATGATAAGCCAATTCATCCACCGAATCGGCGACGTCATCAAAACCAACTCGGCGGCGGACAACGCGACCATCGTTTTCCAGCACAACGGTCAATCCATATGCTTCTTCACGACTGAGAGGTACGTCCGTTCCATGGACGTGTGTTGATTCATCGTGATCCCACAGCCAACCGGGACGCCGTGTCGCGGCGAAGGCGAGCGAATCGACGCGAAAGCTGTGCAGCGAATTCGCGCCGGTGCTTGAAACGAAGGCCTCCGTTTCACCGCTTTCGGCGTCACCATCAATGGACACCGTCGGGACTGCCGTGGGCGCGCCCATGACGGCAACCCAAGCATCTAACGCATTGTCCGCCCAATCGTCGTATGGCAGCAGCGCAAATCCATGGTAACCCCACTCGGTTCCCCAGGAGTTTTGCACGATGAAACCGCGTGGTTCGTAGCCGATAATCGCGAAGGCATGTGCACCGATCGAAGGGGTGGATCCGGTTCTGGAAATGATCGGTATGTCAACGTCGCTGCTGTCAACTTGCCAACCTTGATGGACCATGGCAGAAGCGTACACGGCGCCCACTTCGTAGATCGCAGCTTGCAAGTCATTTATCGAGAGACGGTCGATTCGGTAGTAGGCTCCTAGCGGACGTGTCGCAGCATCGATCTGCCACCGGTCGCGTTCTTCCCCGAGAGGAGCTTGCTTTTCAGGCCATAATTCTTGCAAACAAACACCGTGCTTGTGATAGCCTTTGACCGCGCAACGGCAACTGCTGCCCTCATAGTCTTCACCTTCCCATTCGTCATAGATTCGGGCGAGATGATAAAGCTGAAAGGGACTCACTAAAGGTGCGTTCGCTTTCTCAAGGTCAATCGCCAACAAACCACGATCACTTCGCGGTAGATGCAGCACCAAGTCTCGCCACAGCACAAAGTTAATGACCGACGCCAAGCCGAATCCTGTGCATGCACCCTCTTGCCCCTGATCCAAAACCATTCGCCGGAAAAACGGCAAAGCTAATTCAGTGTCTCGTTTGGTAGGCCATCGAGGCGGCAGCGAAACGAGTCGCGGTTGAAATGGACGGTCCCGATGGTCGACACGGTCGGGACGCGCATCCAAAACAAAAGGAC
Organism: Stieleria sp. JC731; assembly: GCF_020966635.1. Lineage (NCBI taxonomy): Bacteria > Pseudomonadati > Planctomycetota > Planctomycetia > Pirellulales > Pirellulaceae > Stieleria > Stieleria sp. JC731. Next base: position 149,221 of record NZ_JAJKFQ010000026.1, read on the forward strand.
GATCACCAATGTGAATTTCATTGCGAGGCATGCAGACAGACTACCGGGGGGCACTGAGACCGTCCGGTCATAACTAAATTTATGGCCCAGTGGTCTACGAAAATCTGTCTTCTAGGTTTTGCGTTTCATAGCAGTTGAATTCTTCGCAACTTCCTTGGCACCAACGTTAAGACTTGAATCTGCGCCCGAGCTTCTACAATGCGATCGTGTCGGCTGGCTGTTATATGATCAACGATCACATTGAAATCCTTACAGCGAACTGAGCCACACCGTTTTGATGCAGCGTCAACGCATAGGCTGTACCGTTGCTTCACAGGTGAAATTCAAGCTGAGCTTTGACACCACGGCTAAGACCACCTCATCGGTGAATCCACGAACACCTGTCGCGTCAGTTAAGTTGAGATTCCCCCATCAGCAAACGTAGCTAAAGATTGGGGAACGGAAGTGGACGAGGAACCGTTGGCATTCTTCATCACCTTCACCATCTACGGCACCTTTCTTCAGGGCGATAATCGATGGTGGCGTTCTCGGCAAAAAGGATCCCAACCACCACAACCGTTACTGGAGTCCTGGCACCGCGACAGGCTCAAGCACGATATCGTGCTGCTGAATGAAACACAGCAACAAATTGTCGAGTCCGAGATTAATCGGCTATACGACTTTCGTGATTGGATACTACGGAAAGCCAACGCTCGTACCAATCACGTCCACGTCGTTGTGTCGGATTCTGGATGCAGCGGTGGCAAGGTCCGTGATCAAATCAAAGGCAATTGCACTCGCGTACTGCGTGAATCGTCATCGGTATTTGTAGGGCGCCCAGTATGGTCCGTCGGAGGCGATTGGAAATGCATCAATTCGGAAGACGACCTGGAGCAAGCCATTCTGTACGCGGGTGAAGTCCAAGATCGGAAAGGAATCGACGCCTAACGCACGATTCCCCCATCAGCCGAACGGCGTTAGCCACGGTTGCCGGACCGGCAGTCATTGTGCACAAAACCGGGGCTAACGCCCATCGGCTAGTGGGTGGCCAATGCAACATTGATGGATGCCGTGACGGTAGACTGGTGGGCCGTAGTATTTCTGCTTCAACCCGCTTTCAATTCGATTCAATCATGCGGCGAAACCTGGCATCTCTGATCGGCGCGGTTGTCGCCATCACCGGCAGCATTTTTTTTCAGCCGAGCGTCTTAGCGGATAAGACCCAGCCGAATGTGATGGTTTTCTTGGTCGACGACATGGGCATGATGGATACGTCCGTGCCGATGCAAACCGATGCCGATGGCAATCCAAAACGCTATCCATTGAACGACTTCTACCGTACACCATCGATGGAACGGCTCGCCAAAACAGGGATTCGGTTCAGCCAATTCTATGCGATGAGCGTTTGTTCGCCGACACGCGTCAGCATCATGACCGGTCAGAATGCGGCTCGTCACAGGACGACGAATTGGATTAATCCTCGTACGAACAACGGCGGCGAGTTTGGTGCACCGCAGTGGAATTGGGCCGGCCTAAAATCTGGTGACGTTACATTGCCAGCGATCTTGGGTGAGAAGGGATACACGACCATCCACGTTGGCAAAGGTCACTTTGCTCCCGAAGAACATGAGGGCGCCGACCCAAGTCATCTCGGTTTTGACATCAACGTAGGAGGTGACGCGTTTGGAGCTCCTGGCAGCTATTACGGCGAGAAAAACTATGGGGCAGGTACCAAACGCTCACATCACGCAGTACCCCATCTGGACGAATATCACGGGACGGAAACGTTTTTAACCGAAGCGTTAACGATCGAAGCAAAGAAGCGAGTGTCGGAGACGGTTGCTAAAGACAAACCGTTCTACCTGTACTTTGCACATTACGCGGTGCACGCACCATTCGACTCCGATCCACGATTTGCGCAAAACTATCGTGATTCCGGCAAGCCCGCGAACGCCCAAGCCTTTGCGACTTTGATCGAAGGGATGGACAAGTCACTCGGTGACATGTTGGACCATCTAGAACAGTTGGGAGTCGCCGAGAATACGTTGGTGCTGTTCCTAGGTGACAACGGCAGTGATGCTCCGCTCGGGCATCAGCACGAAGTCGCTTGTGCTGCACCTCTGCGAGGAAAGAAAGGGGCACACTACGAAGGCGGCATGCGTGTCCCGTTTATTGCTTCTTGGGCGAAGCCAAACAGTGCAAACGAACTTCAAAAATCTTTTGTCGTTCCCAGCGACGCGATACAGACTCAGGTCGCTAACGTGACAGATTTGTTTCCAACGATCGTATCGTTAACCGATGCAAGCGTTCCCAGTGGCCATGCGGTGGACGGACACAATTTGGCAAAGCTGATAAGCGGACAAAAAGATTCATCGCGAAAAGAACAGTTCTTGATGCACTATCCGCATGGTGTCCATCGCAGCAATTACTTCACCGTTTGGCGTGATGGAGACTGGAAGGCGATTTATCATGCATTGCCAAGTAAGTTTGCGAAGGAAAAACGAATCCAAAGTGACAGCCACTTCCAGCTATTCAATCTCGCCGATGACCCGTTCGAGCAACAGGATCTCGCCGAATCGCATCCAGAGATTCTCCAACGCATGATCACTGAAATGGCAAAGCAGCTTGAACAGCATGATGCTGTCTATCCGATTGACGAGAACGGTGAGCCGATCAAGCCGCGCCTCTAGACTCTCTCTTTATCGTTGCCGGACGGCCGTGGTAGGCTGCTCGGACAAAAGCTGAAGCGAACTACATAGCACGTTCGCTATAGTTTTCTCGGCCGTCGAATAAAGCAAAAGCGATGTCGGCAGCCGAGTACGCGTGGTTGCCAGACACCAAGCACATCGCATGTTTTTTCAATCCAAGTAGATCATCTAACAGACTTCTATGGCATCGTTTGAGCTTTCTTCGACACCGGCAACGGACCCTGCATTACTTCTCCGGTATCGCGATCGGCAATACGCTGCCGACATGATGGCCGTTGCCATATTGAAGCTGAATCTATTCACTTGGATCCATGAACAGGAACAAGTCAGTCGCGATTTAATTGCCGAGCATTTTAAACTAGCCAGTCGAGCGCTGGATGTTCTGATCACTCTCTGTCGTGCAGGTGGGTGGATTACCAGTGGCGACAATGATCTGTTGCGATTGACCGAGCAGGCGAAGGAGTTCTTGGTTGATTCATCAGAATACTTCCTCGGACCCTATTACCAACCGATTGCAGATTCACCGATCGCGACTGGCTGCTTGCAAGTCTTGAAAGAAGACCGACCAGCGAATTGGCAAGCCAAAGACGATTCGAACGATTGGCATGAATCAATGATGGATGAAGAGTTTGCCAAGGGATTTACGGCACTGATGAATTGCCGCGGAGTCGCGATGGGGCAGTCACTTGCCGCTGCGGTGGAGCCTTGGATTGGAAATGTAAAATCGATTTTGGACGTGGGCGGTGGATCGGGGATATATTCAGCTACGCTTCTCGCCAAACATCCGCATTTGGTAGCGACTGTTTTCGAGCAACAACCGGTTGACCGAATCACCCAATCGGAAATTGAACTTCATGGTTTGCAAAGTCGAATCGAAGTCCAAACTGGCAATATGTTTTCCGATCCGTGGCCGAAAACGGATTGTGTGCTGCTCTCGAACGTCTTGCACGACTGGGATTTCCCAGCCATTCGTCAGATCATCCAAAAATGTTCCGAATCGGTTTCGGTCGGAGGAAAGGTCATCGTTCACGAAGCATTTTTGAACGATGACAAAGACGGACCGCTTCCGGTTGCGGAGTACTCGGTGCTGTTGGTTAACATCACGCAGGGGCGTTGCTACAGCCCGGCAGAGTACGGCGAGATCTTTGAGGAGTTTGGTTTTAAATGTGACGCGTACCAAGACACCATCGCGGATCGAGGGTTTTTCGTTGCGATAAAGCAATGAAAAGACTGAAGCACGTAGAGTTCAGGTTGTCACTAGCGCAGGGGCAGGCGATTTCCGCTTGGTCAGCGGTAGCGTTCAAATGCCTCTTTAAGCTTTGGGTCGCTAGGCGGATGCAGCAACAGAATGAATGAGGCTCGCTTCTTTGCCTCGTCATTTTCGCCGGCTTGGTTGAGCCAGGTGATCGCATCCAGTTTTGCTAAGTACCAATCTTTGCTACGCAGTTTTCTGGACGCGGCCCGATGCTCCGCCAGTTCGGCAGCCGCTTGTTTTGCGGCTGATGACCGAGATGAAGACAAGATCATCATGGCCAGATCGCTAGTCGCATCAGCTGTATTCGGCCGCAACGCGAACGTTTTCAGCTCCGCAATGGATTGCTCCGAAGTGTCAGCCCAAAACTTCGCCTTGGCCACTAGCCAGGCATCATCACCTGGCCAACGCAGCAATTGTCTTGCGATTGGCTGAGAAAACGCAGAGCCGGTAAGAATGTCTCGCTCCAGACGCCATTGTGATTGTCGGAGACTGGCTTCTGATGCTGAGTTGAATTCCAAGCTGCCGATACCGGCGGTTCGCAGTTTGTAAACCGATGTGATGAATCTCAGCTGATCGGGATCCGCCGAAGGGAGCTGGATAGGAAAATCCGAGGCTTTGTCAACAAGCAAAGTCACCAAGGGAAATAGGTGCTCGGTAGCTTCCTCACCCTCCGCTGAAACTTCCAGCAATGTCGCGGCGAAAGATTCGAGCTCGGTCTTCGTTGTCTGAGGATCAAGTCTTTTCAAGTACTCGAACCATGTTGACCGAACCAGTTCGGCGGATGCGTTCAAGGGATTCTGCGTGAGCCACTGCAACGAGAACTGCGCCGCATCTTTATATCGTTCGCTCTGTTGAAATATTTTGTTGAGCCAGCCGCAAAGCGATTCCGTTTTTTCATGACGCGGCCAAGTCTGGATGGCTTCCAGCAAAGTTGTTTCTAGGGCGTGCATGCGTTTCGCAGCCGACACTGTCGCAGAATTTTGAGAAAGCAGAATTGACGACTGGATTGCCAATTCGATCGAACCATCCGTCTGTGAATTGTCGATCGCTATTTCACGCAAGGTTTCTGCGGCGGCTAGTAGGTCGCTGTTTTTAAGAGCAGCTGCGGCGCTTTTCGTTGCGTATTGCAGTGCAGGTTTGCCATCGGCAATCGTCGCCGCCTCACGTAGAAGCGTTGCAGCACGAGCGAAATCCCGTCGGCGCAACCAGTCCTCACCCTGCGCAGCGACTATTGCAGGGGACATCGCTTGCGGTTTCGGCGAGTTTGAACCGGAGTCACGTTTCAGCGTTTTGACGATGATCGCTTCTGCACGACGCCGGGCAAATGCTCCTCCTCGATTTTCAATCTGTATTAGCCAGTTGGCCGCATCTCGGCCGGTATCGTCGCGTCGCAATAGCACGTCAAGTTTTGCGAAGTCCATCTCGATCGATCGAGCCGGGGCTTCTTGTTGAAAATAGGAATCTGAAAGCCGCGTCGCGCTTGAAACATTGTTTTTGGAAAGAGCGATCCTGATAGCCAAAGCACACAATGTGGGCGACTGCATGATGTTGTGGTTCGATAGAAGTAGCTTCAATTCACGTTCCGCTTCGCTTACGTCTCCGCTACGAAGCAATGCCTCGATGTATAGCTCTAAAGCATGTCCTTTGATTGGTGCATCGTCAGGAAGCTTGTTGAGTGCGTCTTTTGCTGTTTTGACCGCCGTTGCCGCCGCTTCCAGATAGTCCGTGCTTTTCACGGGGAAAAGTTCACACTGAAGTAGAGCGACTGAGACCTGTCGAATTGCCAATTCACGAGATAGTCGCTCCCACTGGTCACTGTGAATGGCTTTCCCCGACGTGGCTGCATTGGCAAGCGTCCATGATTGGTTGGCAACGCGTTCCAGATCTGCTGCGTCGCGTTGTAAGCGACTGATGGAGGAAAGCAGAATCTCGGTCTGTTGTTCTTCCAGAGGTGAGATTGACGCAACGATCAGGGCGGTGCGAAGCAATGTCGAAGTGGCGGCAATCCGGTCGGACTTTAGGAACGGCGCGGCTTCAAAGTCGGGAAACGATGACAGAAAGTCGTCAACCGGTTTGGAGATCTCTTCAACACGTCTTGTAAACCGGTCGGTCAAGTCAGCTGTTCTGCCATCGAATAGCTGCGATGCCTGCTGTTCGGCAAGGGTTTGCGTCAGCTTTCCTACCCATCGTGCGTGTTCTAGCGTCGCGGGCGGTGCACTCGAAATTTGCTTTTGGCAAACCCATATTGCACTTTCGATGTCTCCAGATCGGGTCAGTGTGGCGACGAGGTCATCGCGCATACTTGTCGTTTTTCGATCTTCGCCGGTAGCGGCCAGAGGCAGCAGAACGATAGAGAGCGTTGTGGGCAACGCTAGACGCCGAATGCCCTGGCAAAATCGATGAATGAGAAGCATCTTGATCCTAAATGCCTATCTAGAAACGTTGCTGAATCATCATAGGCTAGGCAATACGCTTGTTGTAAAGCCACCATTCCGTTGCGATCACAACTAGAACGACCACCAGCAGCCATCGCCAGTACTCGTAGCGTGTTTCGATCGTTCCGGCCGTTTCAATTTTCTCGTATCCGATTTCGAATTCCGATCGTGGGATGATGGAGCTTTCCAATCGGCTAAAAAGGTTGATCGCAAACAGATCGACCAGTTTTTCTTCTGCAACGACACGATAAATCCCGGGCATTTCACTGTCGACAAATTCGACAGATCCCGATTGGCCTGCCGGGACGGCTTCGGGCGTGCCGTTGCCCCTAGCGATTTGTACCTCGTCAATTTGGCTTTCAACTCGTAGTCGCACCGTGTCACCAGGCAGAAATGAAGACGCGGATGTTGCGTCAGCCGCTCCAGCCAAATGACGAAGGATATTCAAAATGAATACTGGCCAGGATCGTTCGGCAAACCAGTTGGTGTTGGTTTGTGGGATGCCAGATTCGTCATTCGTTACGATGGCAAACCCAAGGACCAAATCTTGATAACCGTCCCGAGGTGCCAGTGCGAGCACTGAACCGCTGTCCGCACCGACCAGTTCGCGAGTTCCGGTCGGCCCCGTCACACTTCGGCCCTCAAAGATTAGCAGCGAAAATAGCTCGAGGTATTGCATGATCGGGTGCGTTCGATCAATGTCGACCAAGATGGTTTGCCCTGGTTCGCTTGACCAAGCCCATTGTTCGTTGGGAAGTGAAGCGATTGAAAACGTGTTGGTCAGCGGCATCGTTTTCGGGGCACATCGGTCGTAGATGATCAGGTCATCCAAACCGGCAGTTGCGCGAGCGGTGTATTCTGGTGTCTCCATGTAACTGGGCGCTTGAAAATCAGCGATGCAGACTTTTGCCGCACTCTCGGTTGTCAAACCAAGTTCAAGAGGGCGATTGCCTTCGGTGATCACCAATACAGAGACCGTTCTCATGGGGCGAAGACCAGCGTAGGCGAAGTTGTCGATTGACAAGTCATCGCTAAAGCGTTGTTCGCCATCACTCGATTCAAGCCGAACCTCCAAAGCAGCGGCTTCACCTTGCTCGGCAAGCTGAAACGTCAACGAGCCTTCTTCGTCAGGTTCTAGAGTCAAGGCTTCGGAGTCACGCCATTGGCCGTCTACATAGATCGATGCGTTAAGCGATTCGGATTGCTTGCCAAAATTGACAACCGTCACAAAAGCTTGGGCATCGCCGGTCCGTTCTACATTTCGATCCGCACTGAACGCCGTGATGGCAACGTTGCGCGGATTTTCGGTGCCAACTTTGATGTATGTCGGAACTAGATTGCCCACGTTAAATTCAGCAACGTCGCGAAATCCGCCATCGCTAAAGATCATCAGGTCAGCCGGAAGTGGATCCGCAACTTGGATATCGTTGACATCGCCCGCTTCGCTGCTTCGTCGTGGATTGGCAAGGCCATCGGCGGCTTCTAGTGCGCCGATGATATCAGTAGGACGGTTCGTGACTTGGGCGCGATCCAATGCCGATCGCAACCGTCCACGGTCGCTAGTGAAGGATTGCAAGACTTCGGCGCGATCGCTGAACGTGATCAACATCGCAGTGTCTTGATCTTGCATTTGGTCGATCTGATCGCGAATCATCTTCTTGGCGGATGCGAAGCGGCTTTCTTCTTCGACGTCCTCGGCCATCATGCTGGCCGACGCATCCAACAAAAATACCTTGCGGCTCAAGTCCGATTCTTCGCCTTGCTGTCCTGGTCGTAGCATCGCAAGGGCTGCTAACAATACGGCAAGCAATTGCAAAACCAGCAACAGGTTCTGACGAATCCGTTGGAACAAACTATTGACGTGAAGGTCTTCGACCGTCCGCGACCATAGGTAGGTGCTCGGAATTTCGATTGGCTCGCGACGGAGCTTCAGGAAATACAAAAGGATGATGCCAACGGGCACCGCTGCGAAAACGGCCCATTGCCAAGGCAACAAAGTCGAAATCCAGGTCACCGAACGACTCCTCGCTGGCGAAGGTATTTGGTCATCACATCGTCAACGGCTTGGTCGGTCCGGACCGGGATGTAAGCAATGCTGCGGCGGGCACAAAACGTTTTGATCGATGAAAGGAACGACTGCAGGGTTTGTTTGTAGCGTTCTAAGACGTAGGCGTTCACGGTGATTTCTGTTTGATCACCGTCTTCGATATCAATCAAACGACGGTCGCCACGAATCGGCGGATCGATCTCCTCTGGCGAAAGGACATGCATGATGTAAACGTCCATCCGTCGACCGATCAATAATCGCAGTGCTGACTCAAATCCGTTTTTATCCATCAGGTCGGTCAGTAGAACGACGACCCCGGTTCCTGAATTTCGAAGCGAAAAATCTCGAACTCCTTCAAGCAAAGAAACGTTATCGCCGCTGTCGATCGATTCCAGATACTGCAACATCTGCCACAGTCCCGTTCGACCTCGCAGGACCGGCGCGCGACGGCCTTGTTCGCCCATCGCTTGCACACTAACACGGTCGGCACGACAAAGTCCGATGTAACCAAGTGCCGCCGCCATTTGCTTCGCAACATGAAGCTTGGTCGGCGATCCGAAGTTCATCGACTCGCTGCAATCGACCAAGGCATAAACGTGTAAGTCCTCTTCTTCTTGATAAAGCTTGAGGAACAATTGGTCGAGCCGAGCGTAAAGGTTCCAGTCGATCAGACGCAGGTCATCACCGGGAACGTAGTTTCGAAAGTCAGCGAATTCAACGCTTTGCCCTTTGCGTTTACTACGGCGTTCTCCCTTCATTCGGCCACGAAAAACTTTTCGCGAAACAAGCTCGAGTCTTTCAAGCTTGGCCAACAGTTGTGGAGACAGAAGTTGCAATGGTTCAGTAGCGGCGCTCATGCGCTCAGTTTACTGAATTTTGATTGTGAGAGGGGACGCGGCAAGTTTTGTTTGTCGTTTTTGGAATGTGTGTTGCGGGTAGATAGTACTCGTCACAGCCCCTGTGACGCCCGTTTGGGGTTACCGTGCGTCACGGCGGAGCGTGACGGGTACATTGTTGCCGTCACAGTCCCTGTGACGCGGGTGGGGATGGTATTGTGTGGTGCGTCACGGCGGAGCGTGACGGGTACTTTGTTACCGTCACAATCCCTGTGACGCGGGTGGGATGGTATTGTGTGGTGCGTCACGACGGAGCGTGACGGGTACTTTGTTGCCGTCACAGTCCCTGTGACGTCTCTCTGACAGTTTCGGAGCTTGCTCTACTCACTCCAATCGATCACGACGGCAGCGAATCCTTCTCCTGTCGCTGTCGATCCGACCTCGAAATGCGAACGGCGTGTCATGCCGATTGCGATCGCGGTTTCGTCAGACTGTTTTGCGATACTGGTTAATCGCCCGACGACTTTGTCTTCACTCGAGACTTCAGCACCGGCAGCTGGGATATGCCCGCTAATTCGCCACCGCATCAGTTGTTTTTGAACTTGGCCAAGGGCATCCAGCCGAGCGACCGTTTCCTGTCCTAAATAGCAGCCTTTGGTAAAGCAGATTGTCTTTTCAATTCGGCTGGCTTCTTGAGGCAGGTTTTTTTCACTGATATCGCTGCCGTACCAAGGGTAACCGGCGACCGTGCGGCTAAAGTGAAAACTGTCATCGTCACCGATGGATTCACCAACGGTCTGGATCACTTGCTCGACCGCTCCTGGAGTTTCTGTCAGGATGACGAAGGTGCCTTCACCCAGCCAATTGACTTCGTAACGCTGCGAATTTGTTTGATCCCAGTCAGTTTCACTCTGCAACGATCCAGTGACGTCGGGTGAAAAAACGAAGGCCGTAAAGTCACTCGAGCGATCGACCGGACGCGAATCTTCGCGGATCGTATAGCGATCGGCATGCTGGCTGATCGCTTCGGCTTGTCCTGCTGCGCCGATTAGCCGGAAACCTTCGTTGGTTCGAAAGACATCAACCAAGGCAAGCGTTTTGCCGCGAACATCGGTAATAAACGATTCACAACCACACCCGACTTCCAACTGGCGAACATGATTGGTTGTCAGGTTGTTCAAAATGGTGGGCGAGTCATTGCCGACCAAGTCGAGGACAGTGATTTCGGACAGGCGATGGATTCGCAACATCTGGTCTGGTCTATCGATAAAGGATGCAAAAAACAAAGCCGGCGTTTAAACCGGCTTTGTAGACCTTCAATCCGAAGGATTCGGATTTTGATTGATTCGAATCGCTGAAGGATTTAGGTCAGATCTTTCAGCATGTACTCTTTCTGCTTCGCGATGTCGCTTCCGTCAGGAGTCTCGTCGCTGTTCACATCGAACCATTCTTCTTTGTACTGCAGGTATCCGCCTTTGCCGGCAGCCGCGTTCTTGAGAGCTTGGTTGGCACCCAAAGCGATGACAGCGTCGCCCATCGCGACTTCGGGATAGCAGCGCGGCTTGTTATCGGGATCTGGGTTGCGGATGCAATAGGCCCAGTGTTCGATTTCTTCTCGGTACCCGCGGCTAACCGGTCCGGACGCAGCTGCTTGTGCAACAGGTGCTGCAAAATCACCGCTGGCACTGGTGTCCAAAGCGTATCCGCCACCAGACTGCTTCTTCACGCCAACCTTGCTGCTGGTGTCACTGTTGCGATACAGCAGGACGTCTTGCTCTTTATCCAGAATCAATGTGCCCTTACTGCCCATGACGACTTCGCCCCAGCCGCCGAATCCGTTGCCATTGATCGTGCTGTAAGTAACAACGACTTTCTTGTTCGGGTCTTGTTCGTAACCCGGAACGGCACCGTTGGGATAGCCTTCGACACGATCGTGGTACCCAACGTCGAAGGTTTCGGCGTACTCAGGACCAGGGAACTCGAAGGTGCAATAAATGTGATCACCGACTTCACGGTCACGTGGCATGATGTGACGTCCACCGACGGCATGAACGCTCAGCGGGTGAACTTTCTTGCCATCATCACGAAGCGACGACAAGAAGATGCTGACGGCGTCCAGTTGGTGGCTTCCCAGTTCAGCCATCAAGCCAGCACCGGTTCGTTGGAACAATCGCCAACGGTGTAGCTCTTCGGCAGCGGAGAACATCTCCTCTTTTCCGCCTGGGAATTTGACCGAGAAGTCTTCGTAGCCGAACTTGGCAAGTTGATCGTTCAGCATTTTGTCGGCATCCCAAGCTTCCCACTGGGCGACTTCCGCTGTGAGGCGTTCGATGTCGGCTGGCGAGGTCGCTTCTTCGAGAGCACGACGACGGTGATTGAGGTCGCTCGCAATGCGGTCGAACAGCTTGCCGTTTTCATCCAGTTCGCCACCGGGGATTGGCATCGACCAGCTATCGCGACCGGGCAGGTTTCCACGGTGCCATTGAGCACGAATGTGGTGTAGCTGGCCCAGCAGTCCCCAGCGAATCAAGTTGACCGCGTTTTCATATTTTACGTTGTAGTGACGTTGGTGACCGGTCGCCAAGTGAAGTGGGTTGCCCTTCTTGTCTTTCAGCTCCGCCGCCATACGGCTCATCACTTTGCACTGTGCAACATTGTGAGCCATCAACTTTTCGGTCAGAACGTGCAAACCACGCTCCATCGCCAGCGCGGCGACAGGGGCATGCAACCACAAAGGCAACGCGATGATGACCGCTTCGATATCCGGATCATCCAAGCATTCCATGATGCCGCCGGTTTTCAGGCCGTCATAGACTTTGACGTGTTTGCGTGCTTCGGATTCGTCTTTATAACCGCAAACACGGATCAGACCGGGGCGGCGAACCAATGCAGATGCACTGCTGCAATCGCCGTGAAAGGCGCGGTGTTGGCTGAACGGTCGGATGTCGCAGATCGCGCGAACGTCGACATAGTTGGGGTTACAGCCACCCAGCAGAACGTTGCCTTCGTCACCGGTGCCGATGACCGCGACGCGGACGGGGTCTTTGACTTCACCGTATCCGAAATACGCGGCGCCCAAGCCGGCACCGCTAACAGCACCGGCAGCGACGATACCGCGTAGAAAATCGCGGCGGTTAACGTCGTAATAGCTGGAAACGGCGTTGTAGTAGTTGTCTTCACCGACGGTGCGCTCGTCTGCAGAAAGCTTGTCGACCATCTTGATATCCTCGAAACGTGTTTTTGTTTTGTTGTGTTGTGGGGAGAACGCGACAAGGACGGCTCATCTGGCTTCGTCCTTCAATTCTATCCGGGATTACTTTCCGCTGGCCGGTTTGTCGGCAACCGACTTACGAACGATCAGGTGCAAGAAGTAGTCAAGTCCGGCGAAACGTCCGGCTCCGGTGCTCGCCAATACAAGGCAGGCCATGCATTCGACCAACTGGTAAGTGGTGCTCGATGGCCCGGTCGCTGGAGGAAACTGGCTCAGGAATACAGAACCGAGAAAACCTGCCGCAGCTAACGCCGCTAGTGGGGTGAATAGGCCAAGCAGCAAGCACCATCCGATCGCGACGTCGAAATAGGGCACGACGCGATTAAGAAGCGATGTGTCCACACGTTCGAGGCGAGGGCGGTCCATTTTGATCGGCGGCGATTGTGCACGTTGGTTTGGTGCGGCCAAAGAATTGATGGTCACTTCAAACGCTGACCAAAGCTGATCGATCTCGGCAAGGACCGGCTTCAGCTTCGCCTCGTTTTCTTTGCGGACCGTTTCAACCTGCCCCGCCAAACTTTCAACGCCTTGTCGAGCTGGGTCCGACTGAAGTTTTTGAACTTGCGCCACACCAAGCTTGTATTCGCGGATTTCGTCGGCGTTTGATTCGACGATCAGATCGAAATTTTGCAGCGATGTGTTCAGTGCTGCTTTGGCGGCTTTCTTCTGTTTGTCGCCGAACTGGTAGTAGTCGGCAGCTCGGTCAGAATAATCCTTCAACCACCATTCGTGGTTTTTGCGATCCAAGCGAAACTCGCCACGCCGGTCCCAAACCATGCTGTGGAAATGCTCCGCGAATGGTCCCTTCGCGTTGGCGAAGAAAGGTGCCGCGTCCCAGTCGCCTTCGCGGACTTTGGAACTACCTTCGCTAAGAAAATGAAATCCGATGGTTATCCGAAGCAGGACCAACATGGCAATCGCGAGGATTCCCAAGATCCGTGGTGAGATTCCCCATCCGACCACCAGTCGCAATGGAGATAAGAGGAGGTGTTTCACGATCGCGGAAGGCTCCGATGCAAGGCAAGTAGGCAAGGTGGCTTGCGAAATAAGGCTGCGAACGCCCGGCCACTAGAATCAATTCAAGAGCCGCAAGCTCAAAAGGTGGGAAGTGCGTATTATGGACAAGATTGCGGACGACGCCAAGGAGAAAGCAGGCTTCCCAATCGCTGATACACGAGGAATTTCGGCCTTTGAACGAGCTTTGGGCCGCATAACCGCTGATTCACGAAAAGCCACCCAATCGGATGGGCAATTCGCCGCTGAAAAAGTAAATGACGTAGGAGCTAAGGGTTGACGCGCCGGTTCGCCGCAAGGTTTGTGTCACCGGCCCCCGTCCTATCGCCGCCAAAATCGAACCGCAGTCCCTTTGCAAAGTAAAGGTTCCTCGCCGCTTCATTGCAATCGAGCCTTTGCAAGCTGTGTCCATGACGTTAAGCTTCTGCCCTTCCGCTAATTGATGAGACAAGCTTGAATGTCTCTTAGCGGCAGCGAATAGCTCGGTTTTATGACCGGTTTCGTACGAGATGTACGAATACAACAAGCAAAAATACAACAAGACTGTGCGTCGGTGGCGACCCTTGCGACTGTGAGTCGTGAACCTGGTCAGGACTTAATTGTAGCAGCCATAAGCGATGTAGCTTTGTGTGAGGGTCGCCTCCAACGTGCAGTCTTTCTTAGATCCCAAGCTGATTTCAAGCAACCGTCGCGATCGCGATAAGGGTTTAGTTTGAGTGGTCCTTGTCAGCTGCAACGCGCCAGCGTGCGGTTAGGTTGGCAGGATTGATCGGCGTCACACTTATGCAACCGTCGCTAGCGCGAAACCGGCTCAGTTTGGATGGTTGCTATCAGCCCCAAAGCGCCAGCGTGCGGTTGGGTGGGATCGTGGACCAACGTCCGTTGTGAACCGCGAGCTAGCGCTCTGCGGCTGATAAGATTTCGGCGATGGTGATACATGATCAGCCGCGACGCGCCAGCGTGCGGTTAGGCGGGCAGGATTGATCGGCGCCAAATCCATGCAACCGTCGCT
>NZ_JAJKFQ010000027.1 GCF_020966635.1 Stieleria sp. JC731
ACTATAAAACCACAAACTCAGTTGCGGCGATCGGCTAATGGTTGTCAGATGAGATCAGATGGGCCAGATCCGTCAGCATCGAAAACAGGCGTTGGTTATCGCAGGCACAACCATCCGCGCGAACGGTGGACATAACCGAGTGACGGCGGACGACACACCACTTCAGAAACCCCAACTCCGTCACTTCGGTTCATGTCATGGTTCGCGTGGTACACACGACCACAGTCTGCATCACATCGCTGTCGACAAGTCTACCCGATTCGAATCGCGAAGGGGAGCGAGCATAGATTTTTCGGCCGGCGCATAGGGCGTCTGACCTGCCATCTCGGAGCAGAAATATACCGTGACATCAAGTGCGATAAACAGGCAACGGCTGTCCCATGAATTCAAATGGGCGTTGTTCAAGCAACACTATCAAACCGTGAATACGATTGCGATCAACAGGAAATTGACGGATCGCGAAATCCAGTGGGCCGCGATCAGACCGAACTATCAAACCGCGAATTCGGTTGCAGCAATCAACTAGCAGCTTGCACGTGAAATCAGATGGGCCGAATCCAAATGCTTTGAACTGCAATGGGCGGTGACCATGTTGATAAGAGATGAGTCATCAAGCAGGACAACCACCCGCGCGAACGGTGGAATTCACGGGGGACGGGCGAAAGACTTGCAAGCAGACCATTAAACACGACTCCCGTCCTCCCGTGCAATTCATGGTTCTGCCATCTATCCAGTCACGCCCGCCGGCGAGCGACCAGTGTAGCATGAACGCGGATGACGGAAGCGAATAAGGCCGGTGACACATCCCGAGGTGC
>NZ_JAJKFQ010000028.1 GCF_020966635.1 Stieleria sp. JC731
GTTGTCTGGGTCTTGTTCATGCAATTCGAGGATCAGGGCCTGCACTTCATCTGTGCTTGTGCGGATGGTGTTGCGAATCGTCTCAACGTTCATGGCATCATCAACTCAAGCTTCGTCGGGGAACGGTAACGATCACGTGGTCGCCGCGAACGACCTACCACTTCAAAAATCTCAACTCGGCGACTCACGTGCATCGTCTGGTTCGCGCGGTACGCACGACCACGGTCTGCACTACATCGCTGTCGACAAGTCTACCCGATCGGAATCGTGAAGGGGAACGAGCATAGATATTTCGACCGGCGTAGAGGGCGTTTGATTCGCATACTCGGAGTAGAAATCA
This sequence comes from Stieleria sp. JC731, assembly GCF_020966635.1. NCBI lineage: Bacteria > Pseudomonadati > Planctomycetota > Planctomycetia > Pirellulales > Pirellulaceae > Stieleria > Stieleria sp. JC731. Next base: position 341 of record NZ_JAJKFQ010000028.1, read on the forward strand.
AACCGTGACATCAAGTGCGATAATCAGGCAACTGCTGTTTGCTGAAATCGGGTGGGCGTTGTTCGATGCAACGAAATCAAACGGTGAAATCAGTTGCGATTTAAAGGAAACTGAGGTCCCGTGAAATCCAGTGAGCCGAATTCAGACAAGACGATCAAACCGCAAATTCAAATGCAGCGATCAGCTATCTGTTAACACTTGAAATCAGTTGGGCCGGAATCAGCAGCATTGAAGACAGGCGTTGGTTATCAGTCACAACCACCCGCGCGAACGGCAGAATTCACGGGGAACGGGCGAAAGACTTGCAAGCAGACCGTTAAACACGACTCCCGTTCTCCCGTGCAATTCATGGTTCTGTCTTTGCCTGAAGTCGCTTGGATCGGAGTTGCCGCCGAAAGTCTGGCGAAACGAAAGCCAATCCAACGTCAATAATGAACGCTGTTGAAGCACCAGTCAACGATCCACCAGTTGATCCAAACAGAACGATACAGATAAGCGTGGAGAGCAGCGGAAAGGTCATATCGTTCAAACTGTTGATCATGATGGGAGTCATCATCATTGCTAAGCAAAGCATACCTGCGACCGCCCCGATACCAAGTCCATCAGAGATGATGTTGCGTGAGTTGTACTGATTGCGAATTCGGCTGGCCAGGAAGATTGCCGTAGCAGTCGATACGTACACAACAAATAATCCGGAACCCGCGACCAATGGATGTATCCAGAAAGCAAATGCCGGCGGACGCGCGGTAAGAAATAGCGGCGTTAAGGCTAGCGGAGCAAGCAGAAGCGTCTGAAGCGAGAATTTCACGCAGCGGCCTGGATGATAGACAGAACGTCACGCGTCACCCGGTACGCGCGAAAGATTTTCCATTTCAAAACCGCCCAGCTCGCGTACTCGGGTGCACGCGATTGTTACCCGCCGTCCGGTGCCGTTGTTTGTGAATCAAGGGCGTGGCGGACCCAAGCTCCGTATCTACGAATGTAGTCTTTGTCAGAACGTGATGCGACAGCAGCAGTCTCCGCCATTCGATCAGGGGCAAATCGCATTGCCATGGAAAGTTGATCTTTGAATTGCTCATAAAACCGACCTTCGATCAGGCGATTCACAATCGCGTCCACCATGGATCTGCATTGACCGTCGGGTGGCGGATGATTCTTGAAGTAACGACAAAGTTTCGCGCGTGCCCGGTTGTGCCACAGCCCAAAACTTTCTGCGGCCACAAACGTAACGGCTCGCATCGTAGCATCGGTGTCGCCACGCTTTACGTCTTCAATCAATGCATGAAGTTCCGGCTTGGTGAGCGATCGAATCCAAAGTGCGGCGAACGACGGTCGCATTGTCGATCCAGTTCGCTGCATAGATTTCAGTCGGGTAACGGCGGACATAACCGAGTGACGGCGGACGACACACCACTTCAGAAACCCCGACTCCGTCACTTCGGTTCATGTCATGGTTCGCGTGGTACACACGACCACGGTCGGCATTACCTCGCTGACGACAAGTCTACCCGATCGGAATCGGGGAGGGGAACGAGCATAGATATATCGGCCGGCGCATAGGGCGTTTCATCGGCTATCTCGGAGCAACATCCAAACCGTGAAATCAAATGCGAAAAACAGGAAACTGCTGTCCCTTGAATTCGGATGGGTGTTATTCGAGCGACACGATCAAACCGTGAATTCAATTGCGATCAACAGGAAACTGTCGTCGCGCGAAATCCATTGGGCCGCGATCAGGCACAACTATCATACCGTTAATTCAATTGCAGCGATCAGCTAACGGTTGCCACGTGAGATCCGATGGGCCGGATCCAAATGCTTTGAATTGCGAAGGGAGATGACGCACTGAGAAAGAGAAGAATCATCCAGCGGTCCATCTACCCGCGCGAACGGCGGACATAACCGAGTGACGGCGGATGACACACCACTTCAAAAACCCCGACTCCGTCACTTCGGTTCATGTCATGGTTCGCGAGGTACCCACGATCACAGTCGGCACTACATCGCTGCTGACAAGTCTACCCGATCGGAATCGTGAAGGGGAACGAGCATAGATATTTCGACCGGCGCATAGGGCGTTTGAACTGCTATCTCGGAACCGAAATCAAATCGCTGCATCGAATGCGAAAAACAGGAAACTGCTGATCCGTGAATTCAGATGGGTGTTTTTCGAGCGACACGATCAAACCGTGAATGCAGTTGCGATCAACAGGAAACTGATGTCCGTTGAAGTCCGATGGGCGAAATTTGGGCACAACTATCAAACCGCAACTTCACTTGCGGCGATCATTAAACACTTACCACATGAAATCAGATGGGCCGGATTCAGCAGCATTGAAGACAGACGTTGGCTATCGTAGTCACAACCACCCGCGCGAACGATACGCGTCACCGGGTACGCGCGAAAGACTTTCAACTTCAAGATCGCTCGACTCGCGTACTCCGGTGCACGCGATGGTTCCCCGCTTCGTTGAGTCGTGATTAGCGCGGCACGGC